>CACZQU010000451.1 GCA_902783305.1 uncultured Lachnospiraceae bacterium
ATGCCGCGCTCCGCGCGAAGCAGGGTGTTGGCGTCCACATCATTGATCAGATAGTTGAGGATAGCCACCGCGAGGTCAGGATTCTGGGTATCCGTCGTGACGGAGAAGAACTGGCTGGGTTTAAGGTAATTTGCCTGTTCCGGATTCTCCTCCGGCCAGCTCGTGATCCCCAGCTCGATTCCGTCAGCTTCGGCAGCATCGCTGAAAGCAAGGAACTGATTGGAGAACGCACATGCGCACCAGCTTCTCACCGAAGGATCGGAACCGAATACCAGCGGATGCTGGCTGATCGTAGCCATATCAACGCTGGCGCATTTTTCCGTGTCGAAAAGCCATCCTTCCTGCACGGCGTCCATCAGTCTCTGGTAGTAGGCTTCCATCTCCTCGGCGGAAACGGTTACACCCTCCGTCTCAAAAAGAGCGTTGTGTCCGATGCCGCGGGCAAAATAAGTAATCGGATTTTCCGAGTTGAAGTTGTGGAAAATCGCGCCTTCTCCGGTCTCCTCATAGATCTTGCGGGAAATTTCAGCAAAATCATCCCAGGTCATGTTGTCCGGAACCTCAATACCCAGCTCATCGGTAAGCGTTTTGTTGTAGCAGAAGGCCGGGGCATTCATCCCCGCGCAGACCGCATAGACATGTCCGTCTGATGAGCTCACGCCGGTCTGGACAATGCTCTCCGGAAGCTTGGACAGATCCAGTGCGCCACTTTCAATATACGGGGTCAGGTCAAGAAGGTCTCCGGCCTCTACCCACTGCTCAAAGTAAGCATAATCCTGCTGCATCAGATCCGGGAGCGTATCACTGGAGGAAAAGCTGGTCATCTGTGCCCAGTAGTCATTCCAGGTCTGTGCGTTCAGATTGAAGGTGACATTCGGATACAGCTCAGTGAAGTGATCCAGAGCGTTCTTTGTCACCTCGTCGCGGACCTGGTTGCCCCACCAGGCAAAACCGACAGCCACTTCTCCGGCTTCGGCCGGATCATAAGCTCCGCCATCCTCCCCGGCGGAGACAACAGCAGATGAGCATACGGCCAGAGACAATGTCAGGACAGCAGCCAACGTCGTTGCAATCATTTTTCTCTTCATGCGGTGATTACCTCCTTTTGTGAAAATTCACCAAACAGATACTATTACTATACCATTGTTTTGGCAGATAGTCTATCGTTTTTTGGAGAAATCACCTGATTACCGGCATAGTGGTTACTACTCACGGATTAACTGTAATGCCACGTGTGGGGAAGGTTAGACCGTGAATGGTAACGCATAGTGGTCGTCATTCCGCATTGAATCCCAGGGATACACGCAGGTGAATGATCAGGCAGGGAACGAAAACATCTCTCAGGTGCGGAGGATGTTCCGGAGGAAATTACCGGTTCTTTTGTATACCAGGAAGGTAATGATGTCCGTCACCAGGTGCTTCACAAGGTTAAACGGGAAAACACTCAGCAGCATCATCGTGGTCAGGTTGGTAATCCTGGGGTTGATCGCGGTGCCCATGCCGATAATCGCCTCCAGGGGGATTCCGTAAAGGCGGGAATACAGCGGAAACATGACATACGCGTTCAGGAAGATATAAAGAACACTCACGGCAACGGAGGAGACCGTCATGGCGATAATCGCTCCTTTTTTGGTACGGTTTTTCCGGTAAATCCATGCGGCGGTAAGCACAAAAAAGGCGGATCCGGTCAGATTGGAAAACTCCCCGACAAAGGCGGTTTCGGTTCCCTGAATGACAATCTTGAGAAGGAGCTTTATTGCTACTACCAGAAAACCGGACAACGGGCCAAGGAAAAACCCGGCAAACAGGGCCGGCATATCGGCAATGTCAAATTTCATGAAAGACGGAGCAAAGGGCAGGGAAAAATTAATCAGCATCAGAAGAAAAGAAATTGCTCCAAGAATAGCGATAAAAACCAGCTTCCTGGTCCGGCTGACAGAGAATTCCTGATTGGCGGCGGTTTGATTCGTTTTCATAGAATACCTCCTGGAAATGTGTTATGTGGTTACTGCATAGTAATGGTATATGAGATTTGTGTCGGGAGATCAGAGCGGAGAAAAGATATCCCGGGAAGAAAAAAAGCTCTGGTACAATGACCAGAGCTGAATATCGCATTCATTCTTCTCCCATCCGGACTCAGTCTGCATCCCGCAAAATGCAGACAATACCGTCGGTTCCGGAATTTCACCGGATCATGCGCCAAAACAACGCTCGCGGACTGTCACCGCCGGTGAGGACTCTCACCCCGCCCTGAAGATCCTTATTACGAAGGGTACTATATCACTCCGGGCAGGAAAATGCAAGAAAAATCGGTAAACTTTTCAGTTCTCCCGCCTCCGGTTTCCGGTTTTGCGGTAGTGCTCCGCTTTTGCGGCATACATCCGCTCATCGGAGATCTTCATGATTTCCGAAATGTTTTCCGAAGGGAATTCCCTGCCCGAAGCATAGCCAAGGGAGATGGAAATCCCGTTTATGACTTCACCGGACCAGGAAGCGGACATTCTCTCCAGCCGGCTGACTGCTTCCGCAAGCTGACTGTCCGACGCGGTCAGCATCGCGGCAAATTCATCACCTCCGATGCGGAAGACATTCCCATAGGCGTCAAAGCAGGTCTTCAGGCAATGAGCCGCGCCCCGGATCAGTTCATCCCCTGCCGCGTGCCCAAGGGTATCGTTGACCGTCTTCAGCCCGTTGACATCCGCTGTGACATAGATAAAATCCTCACCTGGCCCGCTTTCGTTCAGCCGTGCTTTTTCCTCCTCAAAGGCTCTGCGGTTGAGAAGTCCGGTAGTCTGATCCCTGAAGGAAGCAAGCGTAAGAGCAGTCGTCCGGTCCACCACGATCCGGATGGCAAAGATCAGGATCCCCATCACCAGAATACAAAGGATGACATTAAGGAGAATGATATTGAAAAAGCGATGCATCACGGCAGGACTGTCGTTCCGGACCACCAGGTACCACCCGATCCAGTCCAGATATTTCGTCACGACGTATCTTCCCCAGTTTTTCCCTTCATAAATATATTC
>CACZQU010000452.1 GCA_902783305.1 uncultured Lachnospiraceae bacterium
AGTAATGGAAAGAAAAAGAAATACTTCTTGCAATCATGTTTTGCAGAAGTTATAATTGAAACAACAGGATTTCTGAATGACGAAGGGGAGTTTTCATTCAGCTGATCTGGTGTCTGGTTCAGAGGGTAATCGTATTACAGCACATGAAAACAGGGAGGACAGACTTATGCAGAAGTATGTATGCGGCCCTTGCGGGTATGAGTATGATCCAGAAGTCGGCGATCCGGACAATGGTATTGAGCCGGGCACCGCATTTGAAGATCTTCCGGAGGATTGGGTATGCCCGGTCTGTGGCGTCGGCAAGGAAGAATTTGAGCCGGCAGACTGATACTCCGTCGAAGAGGTGCCGAAAGCAGGGAAGCTTTTGACACCTCTCTTTTTATCATTCTTCCACTTTTTCGGGCCGGCAGGTCATTCGTTTTTTTTGATCGATCATTGAAAATAAGGGGCAGAAAATGGCAAAATCTAACAATCAGAAGGGAAAGATTTTGTATCTCGAACGGCTGCTGCGCGGGACAGGGGATGACCGCGCGGTAAGTATGCAGGATATTCTTGCGTATTTACTGGAGAATGGGATACACGCTGAGCGTAAGAGTATTTATGATGATATGGAGGTCCTGCGGTCATTCGGCATGGATATCCGTTATCGCAGAGGGAGGCCGGGAGGTTATTATCTCGCAGGCCGGGAAGCATCAGACCTAAATGAAGTACCGGGGAGAGCAAACAATCCGGTGAAACACGAAGGGACGGCAGAACCAGTAAACCCCGGGGGGGAAGGATCTTCCGTTCTTTTTTTGACTTCACAGGGAACGGAGCGGGCTGACGGAGCTTTTTTTTCCGGTGAAAACCCGGAGGGAGAGGTACAGCTGCGGAGGCAGGTAAAACTGGTCTGCAGTCCCGGACTGAGAAGCAAAGCGGAGGCATATCTGGGTCCGGGGACGGAGTTCCGTGACAAATCGGACGGCACAGTGGCCATCACGGCCAGTGTACTGGATGGTCCCGAGTTTTATGGATGGCTTACCGCCATGGGACTGGAAATGCGTCTGGTGAAGCCTCGGAAAATGCAGCAGGCATACCGCGATTATCTGAAAGAAATTGCCAGAGAATACAAACGCTCCATAGTATTGGACTGAAAGGAGAAAAGACATTCAGGGATGAAGAAGAATTCCGCAGTACTGGCGGCAGGCTTGTTTGTATGCGCGTTGTCCCTTGGCGGATGCGGACAGACTGTCAACGAAGAAACCGTGGAGAGCGCAGGCAAGGTTGAAGCGGAAGCGATCACAGAGGTTACCCAGGCTCCCGAGGTACTTCCGGTCTCAAAGGGCAGGATTGGTGTTTTTCTGCCAGGAGACGAGACGGATGTCAGATGGAGCCGGGATGCCGGAGTGATAAAGGATGAGCTGACAGAGAAGGGCTATTTTACAAGCGTTTTCTGGGCGGAGGGAGATCCGGAGCTTCAGGCTTCGCAGATCGTGACATACAGCCAGGAGGAGCCTCTTGCCCTGCTGGTTGCGCCTGTGGATGTCTACTCTCTTCCGGAAGAGCTGGAGGCGGCTTCAGAAGCAGGCATTCTGATTTTTTCCTATGACAGGCTGGTCATGGATACGGACTGTCTGAGATATTTTATCTCGTTTGATACCAGAGCGGCAGGAAAGCAGATTGGAAGAGAGGTGCTGAAGCTTACCGGTCTGGATCAGAATGAATCTCAGGACGGCGAATTCATGAATCCTCTGACTGTTGAGTTTGTCATGGGAGATCCGCTGAACTTGTCTGACAGGTTCCTGTTCAATGGCATTATGGAGCGGCTGGAGCCATATCTGGAGTCAGGCGCTCTGGTCTGCCGGTCCGGCGGCGTGACCTTTGAGGAAAACAGTACCGGGGGCCGGGATCCCGGGCTTGCGGTATTACGATATCAGGAGCTTGCGAAATCCTTCTATCCTGATACCGGCGCTCCGGATATTCTGATTTCCGGTTCAGACGAGATAGCTGTAGCACTTGCCGGATTCCTTGCTGAGTCAGGGGTGCCTGCGGGCTCTGAGAACTGGCCGGTGCTCACCGGAGCCGGCGCCAGCCCGGAGGGGGTACGCTATACTGCTGCGGGCAGGATTGCCTTTACGGTATTTATGGACAACAGGGAACTGGCGGAAAAGGCGGTAGAGGTGGTGGAGGGTATCCTTACCGATACGGAACTGAAGGGAAGCAATTATGGGCAATATGATAACGGTGTCAGAATCGTCCGGACCATGACCTGTTCATCCAGAGTGATCGACCGGGATCATGTCCAGGTGCTGGAAGAGAATGGGTACTATCCGCTTACGGAGATTATTCCCGAGCCGGAGCTGGTCGTTTCACCGGCAGTCGAGCCGGACGCGGACGTGCAGACGGAAGCGGACGTCAGTCCGGACACCCAGGGCAGTGAAAGCGGAAATCCGGCTATGGCGGCTTACGACAATGCCGCTCAGGCAGACGCAGACGGGACAGATGGAAAAGGGATATGACGTGCAGTGCTCCCAGGCTTCAGATTTGCTGTCTGAAGCAAAGCAGAGGCTGCATGACATCATCGTTATGGTTGCTGCACAGCCCCTGAGCGGGTTGGATTGCTGAGTTCTGACGGCGGTGAGCCATGAAAAAAGCACAAAAAGCCATTCTCCCGCCGGAAGCTTGCTTTCCCGCAGGAGAATGGCTTTTTTATTTTATCGGTTACTATTCAGCCGTCTCTCCCTTCATTCCAAATTCGCGCCTGTCGGCGCTTTTCCGCCCCGCTTCGCGTGGCTGAATTTGTCATG
>CACZQU010000453.1 GCA_902783305.1 uncultured Lachnospiraceae bacterium
GCGGGTGTGCGAGTACGGCTTTCCCTTCATCCGCCTGGGGCGGAGTATTGTAAAAATGCTCCATGGATATCCGCCAGACCTCATTACCTCCGTCAACTGCCGGAATGATCGTGCCTTTTCCGCTTCCCGCCGCCAGAAACTGTCCGGCCAGCTCTGGATTGCCAATCGTCGCGGAAAGACCGATCCTCCTGGGATTGCAGTCTGCAAGCCTGCATAAGCGTTCAATCAGGCAGAAGGTCTGCAGCCCCCGATCCCCCCTGAGAAGGGAATGGATCTCGTCAATAACGATAAAGCGCAGATCGCCAAACAACGACGGAATCTCCATGTGTTTATTGATCATCAATGATTCAAGAGACTCCGGTGTGATCTGCAGAATGCCGGAAGGTTTTTTCAGAAGTCTTCGTTTTGCCGTCTGGCTGGCATCCCCATGCCAGCGGGTGACGGCAATTCCTTCTTCTTCGCACAGCTCATTAAGACGGCCGAACTGGTCATTGATCAATGCCTTCAGCGGCGCAATATACAGGACACCGACTGACCGGGACGGATCTTCATCCAGAAGAGTCAGGATCGGGAAAAAAGCTGCCTCTGTCTTTCCCGACGCAGTGGATGCCGTCAGCAGCACATTCTGATCCGTACCAAAAATGGCTTCCCCTGCAGCGTTTTGTACAGCCCTGAGGCTCTGCCAGCCAGAGTAATAGATATAGTCCCGGATAAATGACGCGTAGTGTTCGAAAACATTCATATTGTAAACTCCGCAAAGCCCGTTTCCGTCTCGTCAGAAACTGCTTCTGATTTCGCGTAACTGAATTCATCAGATCTGAGCAGCTCACCAACGTTCACCTCCGGATGCTGATATAGAAGATTCAGCAGTTCAATGAAATCCCGGATCACTTCTCTGGGTGTAATGTTCTGATCCGCGCCGATACGGCCGTATTCGATCTGGATAAAGGTGACCAGATCATCAATGGTCAGTCTTGAGGGATAGCTGTACAGTCCCGCATGCATCCCGGCCAGCTTCTCGCAAAGGACCAGCATCTCCTCCGCTGTCAGCGGTTCGAGCCAGATCACAGGAGCCAGCAGATCTGACGTACCCGGTCTGGAGAAACGTCCCTGCGCAAGCCGTGACCGAAGTGCTTCATAGCTGTAGATTCCCCGCCGCTTATCCTCAAGAGCCTGCGGTGTCGCCCCCATGAGAATACCAAGATACCTGGCTTTCCCTTGCAGTGTGTCATTATACATCGTCAGCAGCTTCTCGTAATTATACTGGCGGGTAATGGAGTTGGGAATCTTGTAGATATTCACCAGCTCATCAATCATGATAAACATTCCCGTGTAGCCTGCAAGCCGGAAAAATGAGGCAAACAGCTTCAGATAATCATACCAGTCATCGTCAGAGATAATCATATTAACGCCCAGCGCTTCTTTTGCCTCACTTTTCAAGGTGTATTCCCCGCGGAACCAGCGGACGACCTTCGCCTTTATCCCGTCATCTCCATTTACATAAGCCTGGTAGTATGCGGACAGGAGCCTGGCAAAATCAAAGCCATGCACCAGTTCGCTGACAGAGGCGGTCACCTCATAAATCTTTTTATCTGCAGCGGCAGCAAGGGCAGGATCATCCGGTGAAAAGCCGGTTTCCTGCATAGCCTCTGTCTGGACAGCGCTGATCCAGCGGTCGAGAACCAGAGTCAATGCACCACCCTCCGGCTTCGTTTTGGTTGAAAGGTTTGAAATCAGTTCCCGATAGGTGGCAAGTCCCTGCCCTTTCCCTCCCTGCAGACGTCTTTCAGGCGAAAGATCTGCATCCGCCACGATAAACCCCCTGTCCATCACATAATTACGGATAGTCTGCAGCAGAAAGCTCTTGCCGCTGCCATAGCGTCCGACGATAAAGCGAAAAGAAGCGCCTCCTTCCGCGATAATGTCCACATCACGAAGCAGTGCCTCAATTTCGTTTTTGCGTCCCACGGTGATATACGGCAGACCGATACGTGGCACCACACCGCCCTTCAGAGAATTCAGCACGGTCTGCGAGATCCTCTTCGGGATCCTTTTCTTTTCATCCATGATTGGTTTCCCCCAGCAGTTGTTCCAGATCATCCACATAGTCTTCCATCAGTGACAACCTGTCATCCTCACAGATCAGCACCGTGTCACCGATTTCATCAAACAGCGCATCATTGATGGAATCTGCCGCAACAGAAGGCATCATATGGGCTGCCTTTACGATCTCCGACCCGTCATCTCCTCGCAACAGAGTCCGAAGAAGCTGTATCTGCAGCTGATCCAGCACAACGGCAGATGAAATCTGACCGGATACGGTCTCATCAGTATACTCCCGGTCAGCTTTGCCGGAATCCGCCCTGAATCCGGCCTCATGACCTGCTGCTTCGCGGCTGCGAACGCTCTGCTCAATAATTCCGTCATCTGCATCTTCCCTCTCTTCTTCGGTCAGGAGGCTGTCCCTTGTCCTGTCCGCATCCAAGCGAATCATTTCCAGACCGGACAGATCGATCGTAACCTTTGGCCGCAAGGCTTCAATGACAGCTTTTTTGTCCGCCTCGATCACCGCTTCAATAAAGGGTACCGTCCATTTGTCTTCCGGTTTTTCCTTCAGATAACGGCCGGTCTTCAGATAACGGCGCAGCAGAGCATCCGCCTCATGCAAAAGCCCATGGAAACGCAGACGGTCAAAGGAACTTTTTTCAAAGGATGTAACCTCCCAGATCCCCTTCCTGCACCGAAAGCTGCGGCATTCGTTCAGTACGTACTCCCGGTCAGCGGGCATGGTCTTCTCATAATAAACGACATGAAAAAAAGGAAACCACTGGCGAGTCTTTCTCGTACCAAAGCAAAGTGTAAAAATATCCGTTTGCTGATACTGATTCGCCGCAGCGTTTCTCCATACCTCACTGAATAACCGCTTTCCCCGTTCAGGGTCAAGAGTAATGACCGGAGATTCCAGTATTTTTCTGTTCGCAAATCTACACAGTGCGCAAAAGACCTCTTCATCGACGTGCATTTCCGGATTCCGCAGAATGTCAAGGGCTTTGTCTGCCTCGATCATATCGGGATCAAAAATCTGAAGAGCCGTCTCCCTGGGCAATCCTTTGAGCACACAATACTCCATCATCCATCGGTGAAGATTCACCTGCATCTGTTTATCTCCGAACCCGGCATCCAGATACCCGGCTTCAAATTCCTTCAGCTTTTTCAGGCAGTCCCCGGGAGTATCTGCGCCAACACCGTTTAAAAGCTCAAAGATGTAAATATATGCCGCTGAAGTCTCTATTTCCCGATAATTCCCCTTCCGAATCTGAGTACGCCAGGAGAAATAGCCTCTGAGCTGCTTAAGTGTCAGATCATGATATGTAGGATAAAAGCAGGAAAGACTGCCTGACCATGGAGCATCGTCCTCATAATCCTGCATAAACACGGCCTGTTTATAAAAATTCCTGGCTTTCAGCCCTTCCGTCTCTGCACCATATTCATATAAATGCTTCATTTCCCGCAGCCGCTCCGGTATCTTCTCCCTCACCGGCTTATAGTCAGGCAGCGCAGTATCCCGGAAGGGATTCTTTTCCGGAGGTAATTCCGCTGCAAGCCTGACGGTAAATGCATAAGCATTGCCCAGGGCAATCGCCCGGTCAAACAGTTGAAAAACAATTTCTCTTTCTGTGTGGCTGCCAAAAGCAATACTGATCCATTGGCTCCCATACATACGAATCGGGGCGGATAGATACGGACGGGCGAAGCGGAAAAGACTTTCTTTTCCACACTTCAGATCACAACGCTCAATCGACGCGCCTGTCTCACTGTTCCATTGCCGCATCAGAAGTGCGATCCACTTTCCGGTCTGAGGATGGCAGAGCACAGAACAAAGGGGAAATTCCGGCCATTTAAACTGCTCCTGAATCTGATATTTTTCTTCGGCATATGCTGTAAGCTCAGACAGCTCCATCTGCTCACCTCCTCCCTGCAACAAGTTCAGATATCTGACGGACAGACGTCTTTTGCGACACAATACTTTATCGCCCTTCACGTTCATCAGGTGGACAGAATTATATACCATATCTCATCAGAGAATCAAGCACACAATTGTACTTCCTCTATCCCAAAAAACCGCAGGGTCCCCCCTGCGGTTCTATGATTCATGATTTACTTCAACGGTGAGTCAAAGGGACGGTTCTCCACTGACTCACCTCTGGTGAGTCAGTGAGGACGGTTTCCTCAACTCACCAGCGCAGCGGCAGCCGCATCCCGGACTTCCTTCATATCGACAGTCGGCTCAAACCTCGCGATAACCTTGCCTTCACGGTCGATCAGGAATTTGGTGAAATTCCACTTGATGTACGCTTTCTCCCCAAACGCCTTATTGTTCATATCGGCAAATTTATTCAAGGCGGCATTTTTCAGGCCCTTGCCGAAGCCTTCAAACGGTTTCTGCGTCGCGAGATACACATAGAGAGGATCTGCCGTCTCTCCATTGACATCAATCTTTTTGAACTGCGGAAACTCTGTTCCAAATTTCATCGTACAGAAACTGTGAATCTCATCATCGCTGCCAGGAGCCTGATTGGCAAACTGATTGCA
>CACZQU010000454.1 GCA_902783305.1 uncultured Lachnospiraceae bacterium
GCCGACGGTGAAGCCGTTGAGGAAGTAGCTGAGGTTGCTCAGCACCTGCGCATCCGTCACCTCAATGACATACTTCACCCCATCCGTCATCGTGACGGTCAGGATTTCACCCGTTGTAAACGGTACAAGGCTGGTCAGCAGCCAGTCTCCTTCTACCTGTTCTACCGCGATCAGATCATAATTGGTGAATTCCACTGCCACTGCATCAGCCGCATCGGCCTCAATTCCCAATACCGCAAACAGCTGGGACAGAAGAATACTGTCTTCCCCGGCGATGCTGTAGGTGAACCCATCATAGGTGAAATCCACCGTGTAAATAAATCCGAACACAGAGAAGCTGTCCGTGACGCACTCCACGCTTCGCACCGTATCATTGTACGCCGTATTGGCATCCGCACCGAGGAGCTGTACATCCGTGATCTGGTTCTCTTCCTCGGAGATGTGGATAACCTCGACCTGTTCGGGATCCGCGACAGCGACAGGTGTACGATAGCTGATTTTGACAGAGACTTCCGCCTTGGGCTGTACCACTTCGCCATTCTCATCATAGATGGTGATGTCGAAGAAGCGGGCTCTGGTGGTTGCTGCCTCTGCGGGGTTAGAGAAACCTAACGCCCACTGAGAAGCGGCCAGATACTCTTCGTAGGCTGCAGTGTCTTCCGCGATCTCAAATGCCTGGACATACGCGCCGGCAGGAATTTCCGCTTCCGCGCCGTAGGATACTTCGACAGCATAATCCCCGGCGGAATACTTAAGGCTTCCCGCTTCATAGGACGGCGCAGCTGCTTCGGTCACCGCCTCTGTAGCAGCTTCCGTCACAGCCTCTTTCTCCGGCTCCTCAACAGCTTCCGTTTCCGGCTCGGCAGCGGCCTCGGTGGCTTCTTCGGCTGCTTCCTCCGTCACGGCCTCTGTCTCTTCTTCGGTTTCCTCCAGAATCTCAGCGATTTCCGGTTCACCGGCATCCTGAACTGCCGGGTCGATGATTTCCTCGATAAAGGGAATCTCATCCTCTTCCTGCTGAGAATCGAAATCGGCTTCCTCATCCTCAGAAGACGCGGCTTCTGTTTCCGTCTGAGAAGGAGCCTCTTCCTTCGCATAGCTGACAACCGTCATCACGACAAACGGAGAAAAGCTGTCCGAGGTAAAGGAAACTTTATAGATATATCCGTCATACTGCTCGATCGAGGCTTTGGTGTCTACCGCGACACTGCTGCCATCGAAGGACGGAACAATGTGCATGACCTTCGAGACATAGCTTGCTCCGTCAGCAGGAAGCTGAACCGGGACGGGGCTGGAGCCGAAATCGAACGTAAAGGACACTGCCTTGCCGTTCTGCGGATAGACCACACCGCCCGCTGTCTCGGATGTGAAATAAATATCAAACACTTCGCCGAACGCAGCTGCTGTCTCATCTGCAGTTACCGCTTTCTGCGCCAGGGAAAGATAAGACTTCACCTGGTCAGCGCTGCCGATGGAATCGACATGAAGCAGGGTATCTGCCGGAAGGCAGGCCGCTTCACTGACCGTTGCGTCCACAGCGAATGCGCCGTCAAGATGGAAGGAAGTCGCGTAAGCTGCAGCTTCCTGCACAGGTGCTTCGCCCTCATCTGCTGCTTCCGGAGCATTCTCCGTCGGCTCAGACGCTGCCAGATCATCCCCGGAGAAGCTTCCGGGCTCGGGAGCCGCCGGACCCTCCTGCGGTGCTGATTCCTCATTCTCCTGGCCGGACGGTGTATCTGTATTGCTTTCGCTGTCCGGTGCCGGAATCGTTTCCGCATCGTCCTCCGCCGGAATATCCTGCGGTGCCGGCTCTTCGATGGTTTCCTCACCTGCGGATTCAGGGACAGACTCTGCCTGTGCATCCTCCACGGCGGGTTCATCGATCGACTGTACATCCTCTGCTTCTTCCGGAGCGGCTTCCTCTGCCGGCGGGGCAGGGATTTCCTCCGGAGCTTCAGAAGCAGCTTCAGATACGGCTTCGGAGACAAAATCGTCCTCGCCGCCATACACCGTTCTTCCCGCGAAGGACATGGATGTACTGAGCTGTTGTGAAAGCATTGTCACAAGAATAAGCATCGACAAAAACGCCCGAAGCCTGTGATTCTTATGATTCGAACCCATTTTTACTCCTCCTTTTTTGATTTACTGTTGACTGTTCCAAGGTGTTTTCAGGAGCACCAAAAAGGAAATCAGATACTAACGGTACCGCAAAATCATCCGGGACACCCAACAGAAAATCCTCTGAACAATTCTCCGGTACCGCTTCATCAACCTGTAAAGGTCTGTGAATGTTTTTTTTTCGACTTTAGCTGTCAAAAAAATGCATAGTATTGCCTAATTCTACACTGAGTACCAGTATATCACTCCTTTCATCAAGGGACAAGGCGACAAAATATTTAATTTTCCCTCCGATTTTTGTGGATTATGACAAGAGCCTCTCCTGTTGAGCGAAATTCTTTTCGTCAACTATATCTTTGGTAATAAAACAGCTGCCCAGTCACCGCAAGTGCAGTAAACTTCTCTATCCCGTTTACTTCCTACCGGAGGTTACATTTTTTTCACGAGAGCACTCTTCCGGAAAAATGCAATTCCATAACAAATCACCGTATAGTCGTCCAGGTTCTTCGCATATTCCTGGTCTATGATCTGCTGCAGGGCTTTACCGCAATCCTTTTCCATCTGTCCTTTACTGTCTGATTTCTTTGCTTCAATAATCAGTATGCGCCGGTTTGCATCATCGGTAAGCTTTATGTCCGGCCTGCCGAGCCCGCGCTCTTTGCTGCTTTCGACCTCATAGCCCCTGCCGACAAAGATCCCGGCCAGGAACGCATGGTAATAGTCCTCATGGTAGTCCATGTAGCTGATCGTCTGCCAGAGCAGCTTTGAGATTTCTTCGGAAGCAGCTTTCTCGTCCCCGGCCCACAGGGATTCCATCAGCGCTTTGTGCTCATCGGCATTTACATGGTCAGCGAAGTAGTTTACTACCGTATCCTGAAAGATGCCGGCGATTTCCCTGTTGGGGATTTTCAGGGAGACCGTATCCTCCTCTTCTTCCGGATCCGCTTTGGTAAGGTACCCTGTCATTAACAGTACACTCCACAGATTGTTCTCTGTTTCGTGCAGTGTATCATAAGTCAGCGCGTCGGAAATTGTCTGGACGATGCAGCCTCCGTTCATCAGGATCTCAAATTTCTTTTTTACCGGAAACTGTGTCCTTTCCATAAAATTCCGGATGATTCCGTTGCTGCTGGTGTTTTTCCAGTAATTTTTTGGTCTGGCGGATTTACGGTAAATCAGATCCGAGACATAATTCATCACATCCCAGGGACAATATACCGAATTCCGGCCAAAAATATATCCATCATACCATTCCTTGAAAACAGCTGTCTTCTCCCTCAGATCTGCTTTTCCCAGCAGAGAGTCTAATTCCTCCTGGGTGAATCCGAAATACCGGCTGAACCGATCATCCAGCACGGAACAGGATGCAAAGTTGTTCACTCCTGTAAAGATGCTTTCCTCTGCAATTCTAAGACACCCGGTGACCACACCGAATTTCAGGTAATCATTGGACTTTAAAGCTGTACTCAGGATGCCCCGGATCACCTCCAGCATCTGCGGATAATAGCGTTCACCGCCTTCTTTTTCCTCATTGGCTTTAGCGATGGGAACATCATACTCATCGATCAGCAGGATCACCGGTTTCCCATATACAGCCGTCATCATCCGCATGATGGTTTTCAGGGAATTCTGAATTTCTGCGCCATTTGCTGTTTTATAGCGCAGCTTTTCAAAGATTTCCTTATCTGCATCATCTGTTTTTGTACTATCCAGAAGCGCAACATTTTTTTTGCACATGTCTGCAATTGTTTCTTTTAATTTCTCATATGCTGTAGCAAACGTTAATGCCTCTACATCCTTAAAGCTCACAAACAGAACCGGAAACTGATTCATCCATTCCGCACAGAATTTCTCATGCTTCATGATATCAAGCCCGGCAAACAGGGCTTTGCTGTCGCGTTTTATATCAAAAAAGCTCTCCAGCATGCTCATGGTCAGTGTTTTGCCGAAACGTCGCGGACGGGTGAAAAGGGTGACCTTGTTCTTTGTATTCTTCACCAGATCATAAATCAGGTCAGTTTTATCCACATAGTAGCTTCCGTCACTTCGAAGCTCATCGAAATTTTCGCCTCCGACAAATATACTGAGTGCCATGCCAGCAGACCTCCTTCCAACCAAAAATATCGTCTTTCGTAAGCTTCAGTATACCCGAAACGCAGTTCTCTTTCAACTTATAAGCATAGCGGAAAACTACGCAGGTCATCGCAAAGCGATTTGATCGTTACTATCTGCAGAACGTTATTGTACTTCTCACACTTCTTGGACTTCCTGGGCTTCCTGGAGGCTTCCAGTTATACTCGTGAACGCAATTAACTGCCGTTTCATCCTGAAAACATCGTGTGTTCATTCGCTATACGGTATCTGTAACGGCAGCTATTTCCGTTATCGAGTATATCCATCACCATAATATCACGGACACAAAAAAAGCGGAGCCCTCTCAAAATCTGAGAAGGCTCCGGATTCTGATATCCTGAATTCCCGGGTACTTTTTCAGCTGAAATCCACCAGGGAATCCGAGGTTATGCAGTAAAGATTCGTATTCCGTCACAGGAAAAGAGATTATTCCTCACGCTTCCGGGCTGCGCCGGCCAGAACAAACGCTATTGCCGCAGCGGCGAGGAGCATCAGGTACAGTCCCGGGTTGGTATCATCACCCGTGCTGACCGGCTGGACAGAATTCTGACTGCCGGTGACATGCGGAACCGGTGTAGGTGTAGATGTAGCGCGTGCCGCCCCGGTCACTGCCGCTGTCGGCGTGGGAGTCTGTCCGGTAGCAACAGCGGTATTGATGATATTGACAACCGGATAATCCGTTGTGGTCACCGCCACCTGAGAATAATCCACGGATACGCTGTAGGTGATTCCACCCTGTGTGAAACCATCCAGGTTGACCGGCTCGCCCTCCGAATTGGTTTCCGTAATATACAGCACCCTGAGTGCTTCAGCCTCCGAAGCGCCGGTGATATATACCGTCACCGTTCCCGTACCCGTCGTGGTACCGTTCATGGCAAGCTGTACCACGTTCTGGCTGACAACTGCCGTGCCGCCTGTCCCCGACGGAGCCAGATTTTCAAAACCGGGATCGGTGAAAATACCGGCATAGAAGGTTCCGTTGCTTCTTGCCTCCACGCCGGTAGAGGTCTGAACCTTCTTGTTGATGGTGATCTGTCCTTCGTAGACGTTTCCCTCTTCCGGGAACACATTGGCGAAATCGGTGACGACGTCCGCTCCGTTCACGATCACTTCAAGACTTGTGTTTCCGCCTTCTGTGTAGGAAGGAGTGTAATCCTCGTCCTCCACGGGTGTCCCGTCGTCGTAAACCTCCGCCAGATAATAAACATCATCCTCCAGGTCGCTGATGACAGCCGTGGCGGAAGAACCGCCCTCGAATTCCATGCTCACCAGAGTGCCATCTACCATTGTCGTCAGCTCAGGATCGGCAAACAGGGCAATATTCGCGCTGTAGAACTCCACTTCATCGGAGGTCACCGGCTGGCGCTCTCCCTGAACCATACGGACAAGATTCTTGGTCACCGTCACGCTGTGGGAAGTGGAAGGACTGCCTCCTGCGGTATTGACGATCTCGGACAATGCCTCGTCCGTGGTATCGACGTTCACGGCCCCGCCGCCCCTCACCGTGTAGGTGACACCGTCAAGGTCAAAGCTGCTGCCCAGTACAGTTCCCGTCTCATCGGTCTCCGCGACATATAAAGTCTGAGCGGCAGCATCCGGGGACGTGCCGTGCAGGTAAACATCCACATAGGAGGTGGTCATTGTCCCGCCGTTCATCGGCAGCTCGACAAGGTTCGAGCTGACAGCGGATGAAGGCTGTGTATAGCTTTCATCGTCAAAAATTCCGGCATAGAATACTTCGTCGCTCCCGTCCACGCCATCGAGAATTTTCGTTATGGCAAGACTTCCCCTGAAATAAAAGCCGCTGTCCGGAAGCTGGGAATAGATATTGTCAAGAGTCTCGCTCTGTGTATCACCTTCCGGAATCGGGGCAATCTCCATGCTTCCATATCCCAGAGTCGCATAATAGGCTGTAGCATATCCGTCGGTTTCCCTTGGATTTCCGTTTTCATCGACCTCAGCCAGGAAATACGTCGTATTGGCATTCAGATCATAAAAGGTCACGGTAGATACATTGCTGTCGGCGAAGGAGAAGGTACCGATGTCGCTGGCCAGGTTCATCAGTCCGTCATCACTGAAAAGTGCCGCATAGTAATTCTGGTTCTCTGCGAATACCGGAATATCCACATCCTGGTCAAACAGAAGATGCATCGTCACGTTCAGATTCGCGTATCCGGTTTCCTCACCCGGGTCATCCTCGCCTTCTCCGGTGGGGAATTCATCCTCTCCGAGCTCGTCGTCTCCCTCGACAAATACGTCCTCACCAAAGTCGGACTCCCCGACCTCCTGCGTGGCATTGGGATCCGTGCCGAAATCGCCTTCCTCCACCGGAATGCTGTTCAGGTCATCCTCGTCTGCAGCACCCACCGCACTGGTCTCGTCCCCAATACCATTGGTATTCTCAGGAACAGAGTCAAAGCCGAAATCTTCAGCCGGCGCGGCATCTGCCTCGGCAGACGGCTCTTCAGACGCTGCAGCAAAGTCAGACCACTCCTCGCTTCTTCCATTTGCCAGAGCTCCATCGGCGAGATATGTTCCCATTTCAGGAAGCAGGCGGGAAATCTCATTGATAACCTGCAAGGATGAAGGAAGGACGATAAATGTGTCCTCTTCCCCGGTATCGATCTCCTCGTCGAGTCCGTACTCTTCGCCGGAATCGCCGGCTTCATCGTACCCGTCCTCAGATCCCTCTTCC
>CACZQU010000455.1 GCA_902783305.1 uncultured Lachnospiraceae bacterium
ATGAATCAGTAAAAATTGTAAAAATTATTTAAAATGTTTACATAACTTTCCGGCAGATGAGACATAACATGCTTTCTCTAAGAACACAGGGGGCGGTTCTGCGCGCTGCTTCGCACACAACCGCCCCCTGTGTTATAGAAGTACTTAATATCCGGAACGGATATTTTAGTACTTCTGCATATACTGCGCTGGAACAAATAAATGTTCCATTTATTTGTTCCAGCGCTAGTATAGTTTACACGATATAGTAAATCAGTACTCCCAGTATCAACAGAATCCCAAGGCAGGTCATCATCAGAGCAAAGGAAAAATTCTCAAATATGGGTTCCCAGGCGCCCTTCACCCCTTCCCGTAAGGTCATCCAGGAATTCTCCTGTATCTTTTTCGCGCTTTCCACCCTGGTCTCCCGCATTACAGTGCGGCGGAGCAGAACGATCAGGGCATCGGTGCTGGTCACCAGCGCCCGGCCTGCCACCTTCATTCCGAAGAAAATCCCCTTCGCCGCCGGGGTCAGAATCCGGTTCTCCGCAAAGACCGTGGCTGCTTTCCCTCCGCCCAGGGGAAGCCATCTGGTCAGGAGAGGACGATAGACCAGGTCCTCAAGGTCCAGCTTCTCAGGCCAGAGACTGACATAGGATCCATCCAGGATCAGATATCGTCTCACGAGGAAGAGATAAATCAGGGCTCCGATACCCAGTGAGATGAAGCTGCCCTTCAGGTTCCCCCAGGTCATGAGCCTTAGCTCCAGAATTTCCCGGTTTCCTGTCATGAAGGCAGCCAGCCGCCGCATGATCCAGGGCTGCCCCAGCACCGGCATCAGAAGGGAGGATCCAAAAACCGCAGCTGTGCTGAAAGCATCCATACAGGAACCACCATCCGCCTTGTCTGCCTTCCGTCCGGCCTCCGCTTCCTCCACAAAGATGCAGATAAAGAGCTTGAGCATATAGGCAAAGGTGATCCCTCCTGAGATCAGGAAGATCCACTCCGCGATCCGCAGAAACACAGCTATCCCGGCCATGTGATGGATTCCCTCCACGATCCCCTCATGAAGCAGAGTCTTGCTGATATAACCGTTGAAAAAAGGCACGCCGCTGATCCCCAGGGCACCCAGGGCAAAAGAGATTTTGAGCAAAAGCTTGTCCCTTCCCCAGCCCCGGATCCCGTCCAGAGTCAATGCTCCCAGCTTCATCACCACCACACCTGCCGCCATAAACAAAGTCAGCTTGATCAAAGAATGGTTAAGCATGTGAAGCATGGTCCCGGAGAGAGCCATCACCGCTCCTTCCCCGTTCCCGGTGCTGCTGTTCAATACCAGCATCCCGATCCCGGTCAGGATGAAGCCGATCTGGGACATGGAGGAACAGGCCAGGGTCCGCTTCAGATTGACGGAGAAAAGCGCCAGAACCGCTCCCAGCGCCATGGTAACCAGCCCCAGACAGAGCACGAGAAGGCCGAATGCTTCGCTGGTCAGCATAGCCTGAGCAGCTGTCATCAGAATTCCATAGATTCCCACCTTTGTCAGGATTCCGGACAGAAGGGCGGAAGCCGGGGAGGGAGCCACAGGATGAGCCTTGGGCAGCCATACATGGACAGGAAACATTCCGGCCTTGCAGCCGAAGCCCGCCAGGATACACACCGACGCGGCAAAGATCCGGTCCTTATTGCCGGAAGCTTCGACAGCACTCCTCAGCTCCTGATAGCTGAGCGTTCCCGCAGCGTTCATCAGCAGAGCCAGCCCCATAAAGAGCACCAGACCTCCGATCACAGCGATAAAGAGATAGGTGTATCCGGCCTTCAGAGCTCCCGGGGTCTGCTCGTGGATGACCCAGGTGAAGGAAGTGAAGGAAAGAATTTCAAAAAAGACGAAGGTCGTCATCAGATCTGCGGAGAGCATGACTCCTTCCGTTGCGCCCAGCGTCATCAGAATAAACATAAAATAACGGTTCAGCCCTTCCTTCTCATGCCGGAAATACTCCCGTGAAAAGAGTGTCGTTCCAAACCACATCAGGGCTGTCACAATCGCGTAGACCGTGCGGAAGCCATCGTTCATGAAATGGAGCCCGCTGCCGAAGACCACCGGAATCTCCACAAAGTGGTGACTGGTCAGCAGAGCCAGACTGAGCATCAGCTCCGCTCCCGTCACAAGGATCACAAACCAGTCCCTCTGGTCCTCCGATTCCTGCCCGATCAGCCAGGAAAAGACCGCCATCACAAACGGCAGAAAAACCAAAAGCAGTATCATGGGGTGTCTCCTCTAAAATACCATATTCATATTTTTCATAAACAGCCGCTCTCCTGCTTTGCTGTTACCGGAGCCCGGCAGCGATCTGCCCGATAAACCCGAGGATGGGTCCCGGCCAGATTCCAAAGAGGATATGAAAAGCCGAAAATGCAACAATCGGGAAGAACATCAGCGGATCCGGATCCTTCAGCAGGGTCTTACCCGCATACAGGTCCTTATCCGCAGGAGGAGCAAAAGCCCGGATCGTCACTGTCAGGGTATACATGGCGCACAGGAAAGCAGAGGCAATCAGCGCTCCTACCCCCAGATACCCCCATACCGTAGCGCTTTTTATCCCCGCGCTGACCAGATACCATTTGGAGATAAAGCCGGAAAACAGCGGGATTCCGATCAGGGACAGGGAAGCGAGTGTGTACATGGTAAAGACCAGGGGCATTTTCTTTCCGATCCCGTTTGTCTCATACACATATTCCCGGCCGGTGACATGCATAAAAGCGCCCACGCAAAGAAAAAGCGTCATCTTGATGATGCCGTGAAACAGCATATGCGCCATCCCTCCGGTAAATCCCTCCGCAGTCAGCAGCGTAATTCCGAACAGCATATAGGAAAGGTTGCTGACGGTAGAATAGGCCATCCTTCTCTTGAAATGCCTCTCCTTCAGCGCCATCATGGCGGCAAAGACAATGGTAAAAGCGCTGACAAGCTGAACCGCCGCCTGAACCCAGGTCCCCGCCACGACATCCACCGGAATGGTGTAATAGGTCATCCGCATGACGCCGAACACACCGGAATTGACCACCGCTGCGGCATGAAGCAGAGCCGTCACCGGAGTGGGCGCCACAGAAGCTCCGGGCAGCCAGGCGTGCAGGGGAAAAACCGCCGCCTTGACGCCGAATCCGAAAAAGCCGAACAGGTAAGCCAGCTGCATCAGCCGGACATTATAGCCCTCATTCAGGCTTCCTCCATAAGCAAAGATCCCTTCCCTTCCGCC
>CACZQU010000456.1 GCA_902783305.1 uncultured Lachnospiraceae bacterium
CGATGCGGGCATCGCCAACTGACGACAACGCAGCAGATGCTTGCGAAGACAAGTCAGAGGGCGGAGGTATTTAATTACAGTGCCTTACCTGCCGGCCGGGCACAGATTTCCGATATAACCATCACGGTACCGTTTCCCATTTCCGCTTCGGAATAAATCAAGGGGACGGTTCTCACTGACTCACCTCTGATGAGTCGGTGAGAACCGTCCCCTTGATTCGTCTGACTCCTACCGGATATCAAAAACACTGCGGACCTTCAGTTCAGAGGAATCCACCTGCAGGATGGTCAGGGTCTTTGCTCCCGGCTCCATGTCAAAGAAATTATCGTCAAGAATCAGTTCACCCTCTTCGCAGTAGATCTCCACCGACCGGGCATAGGCTTCCGACGTAACCGTCACGGTACCGTTCACCGGATCCGCCTCCAGCGTAAGCCGGGGATCGGCAAACGCATAATGCTTCGGCGCCAGAAACAGAACACTTCCCTCCGAATTGCCTTTCTCCATCCGGAAGAACAGATGATGGCGCATGGGATCGATCCAGCTGAAGTCAATCTCGGGAAAATACTCCGCCGAGAAGGGTCGGGTACACGCTTCAAAGCTTCCGCTTTGTACAACAGCTCCATCCGGCTCACGCAGCTCCCAGACCACCTTGTCCTCCACGGTATCCCATGTCTCATTGCTCACGCACAGCCTCGCCCGGAAAGCAGGACTGGAGGGCTCGCTGACGCAGGTGAGGCCAAGGGAAGGAAGACTGACCTCCTCACAGCTTAGCAGCACCGGGGCAAAAAACCGCTTTGCGCGGTAATGCAGCGCTTTCCATCTGCCGTAATAATCCACGGAAGACCAGGAGGCCACCGGCCAGATATCGTTCAGCTGCCAGTAGACTGCGCCCATGCAGCGGTTATCATTCCGGTTTCTCCGAAGATGCTCCACACCATAACGGATGGCGTCAGCCTGAAGAAGCTGCGAAGCATAGACCAGAAGCGGAAGCTGTGCCGGATACAGGTAATTCTGGGACAGATATTTCATGATTTTCCCGTTTGCTCCGCTGTTTCTCTGATGCATCTCCATCACATAGGAAAAGATATTGCGGTCCTGCGGCAGCGTAAACGAGCAGATGGTCTGCATACACGGGAAGGACTGAAATCCGAACTCCGAGAGATAACGGAAGTAATAATCCCTGTACCCTGTAAAGGGCACATCGGCATGCCATACGTCCCAGTAATGGACATCTCCCGATCCCGGATCTCTCGGACTGACAAACTTTCCTCCGGACGAGGGGGAAGACGGCCAGTAGAAGCGGTCCGGATCCTCCTCCCGCAAAATCGAGGGAATGATATATTCATTCTGTATCAGGTAATCAGCGGCGGTCTCATCCGTCCCGTCAAATTCCCTCTCCAGGGCAAACTGCTCCATTTCATTGTTGCCGCACCACAGCAGAATGCTGGGATGATGTCTGAGCCGCCTGACATTCTGCCGTATCTCTTCATCGATGCTCCGGACAAAGGCTTCGGTGACACGGTAATTCGCGCAGGCAAACATCAGATCCTCCCAGACCATCAGCCCAAGCTCATCGCACAGGTCAAAAAATTCATCATCCGGATAAAAACCGCCTCCCCACACTCTGACAGCGTTGAAATTCGCGTCAACGCAGCTTTTCAGAAGCGCCTTTGTGCGTTCGCGGCTTCTCCTGGAAAGAATCGAGTCCTCCGGAATATAATCCGCTCCCATGGAAAAAAACGGCCTCCCGTTGACCATGGCGGCAAAGCTCTCGCCCCACTGATCCTTTCTGCGCAGGATGGTCGCGCTTCTCAGGCCGATCCTGAGGACCCGGGAATCCTTCTGAAGATTTCCCGCCTGGTCCGTACAGGCTGCTGTTACCTCCAGCCGGTACAAGGCCTGCTCTCCCAGGCCGTTCGGCCACCACAGCTGAGGCTCCGGGACTTCAAACCGTCTCCCGTTTTCAAGGGGATAAGACTGTCCGGACGGTGAAGTCAGCACAATGTCAACCCGGCTTTCCCCGCCTTGTCCGTCTTCCTCTACAGCAGCCTCCACGGTCAGAAAGACGGATATTTTCCCTGCACGCGCTGCAGCTCCGTCGTCCGCTGCATCCTCCACCCGGATTCCATCCTTTGTCAGATGCTCCTGCTTCACCCGCACATCACGAAGCCGAAGCCCGTTCCAGCAGAGCAGCTGTACGTCCTTCCAGATTCCCTGGTCAGGGAGCCTTGGACCCCAGTCCCATCCGAACATGCAGTGTGCCTTTCTCAGATGAGGAAACCCCCGCATGGCATCCGTGGAGCCGCCAAGATGATGCTTTTCATCCTCCCGGCGGATATACTGAAGCGGTGAACGGGTCTTTACGACAAGCAGGTTATCCTTTTCCTTCAGCAGCGAACCGACAGGAAACTCCCAGGCAACATGCATATTGTCCGTGCTCCCAAGGAAGGTTCCGTTGAGCGTCACCTCCGCCAGGGTATCAATCCCGTCAAACCGGAGAATTCTGTGCTGATACCCTGAAAGCTCCGCAGGCATATCGAATGCTTTGGTAAAGGTATAGTCATCCTCCATCAGGGGGAGCGCCTCTAGCTCCTGATCCCGGTAATACGGATCTTTCATCTGGCCGGCATCAAGCAGGAAGGAATACACCGATCCGGGAATCTGTCCGGTGACGGTATGTCCGTTCCTGTCTTCCATGCACCACAATCCGTTTAAGCTCCAAACTTCCATTTTGACAATCCCTTTCTGTATGCCGGCCCGCGCAAAAGCGATGCCTTTCCGATGGCTAAAACAGTAACGGTAAACCAGGGAATAGTCAAGAGGATTTTTATCACAAAGTAACTATTCACGTCTACCCTTCCCCGCGCGTGAGGCGAATGGTACCCGCCTCATTTTTCGAAGCTGATCCGTGATTATCAGATGCATCGCGCACAAAACTGTGTTATAATGACTTTATTACGGAAACACAATACCAGATCCGGATGGTAAAACGTACCGGATCCGCAGCACAAAGGAGGAGAATCATGGAAGAAAGGAAAAAGCCAGCATTATCAACCCAGATCTTTTTCGCATTGGTATTGGCGGTCATCGCCGGTATCGCCTTTACCCAATATCCACAGTTTGCCGTCATCTACATCAAGCCCTTCGGTACCATCTTTCTGAACCTGATCAAATGGATCGTGTGTCCGCTGGTATTCTTTTCGATCATGGCCGGTGTCGTATCGATGCGTGACATCAGGAAGGTCGGCGTCATCGGCGGCAGCACCGTCGTTTACTATCTGTTCACCACCGCTTTCGCTGTGGCGATCGGACTGTTATTCGCAAACCTTTTCAAGGGCTTTTTCCCTGTGCTGTCCACCTCGGACCTGGCATATGAGCCCTCTGCCACCTCCGTCAACTTTATGGATACTCTGGTAAACATCTTCCCCTCCAACTTTGTCAAGCCCTTCGTGGACGCGAACATGCTTCAGATCATCGTGGCATCCCTGTTTGTCGGCTTCGCCCTGATCCTGATCTCCGACCGCCATGACACAGATTTCGCCGCGGTGAATATCGCCAACGATATCTGCATGAAAGCCATGGAAATGATCCTGAAGCTGTCTCCCATCGGCGTTTTCTGCCTGCTTTGCCCGGTGATCGCCGAAAACGGCCCCGCAGTTCTCGGCTCCCTGGCGAAGGTACTGCTGGTCGCCTATATCTGTTATGTGATACACGCTGTGGTGGTCTACTCCCTGGCGGTCAAATCCATGGGCGGGGTCAGCCCGGTCACGTTCTTCAAGGGTATGATGCCGGCGATCATCATGGCTTTCTCCTCCGCCTCCTCGGTAGGTACGCTTCCGCTGAACCTGGAATGCGCTGAGAAGCTGGGTGCTGACAAGGAAGTTGCTTCCTTTGTTCTGCCGCTGGGCGCTACCATCAATATGGACGGAACCGCGATCTATCAGGGTGTCTGCTCCGTATTTATTGCTTCCTGCTTCGGCATCAGCCTGACCTTCCCCCAGATGCTGACGATCGTACTGACCGCTACGCTGGCTTCAATCGGGACTGCAGGAGTTCCCGGCGCAGGCATGATCATGCTGGCCATGGTGCTGGAGTCTGTAGGTCTTCCGGTCGAAGGTATTGCCCTGGTAGCCGGTGTGGACCGGATCTTTGATATGGGCCGGACCGTCGTCAATATCACCGGAGATGCTTCCTGTGCCATCGTGGTGAGCAATCTGCAGAGAAAAAGGGAAAAGCGCAAGGGATGATGATCCTTGTCCTGTAAAAAGCCAGGGGCTGTGAAAACAGTTTTCACAGCCCCTGGCTTTTTATGGTTCAGCAATACAGGTGATCATCAGTACCTTTTTTCAAAGCGGCCGTATTTCATGACTGCTTTTCATCGTACAATCAGACAGCATCTCCGTCTCCTCATGCTTAGGAGGTGTGCAGAATATTCATGCACAGCTCCATACGTTATCATACTTTTATATTTGCCGCCTTGCTCCAGGCGGAGTACACCTTTTTCCCTGAAACCGTCCGGTAAGTCCTTACCGAAACATAGTATCTTTTCCCTTTCGACAGACCGCTTTGTGTATAACTGGTTTTTCCGGTAACGACCTTCGTTTTCGTTCCGGTTTTAAAGGTTTTGTCTGTAGACCATCGAACCTGGTAGCCATTCACATAATTTCCACGGTTTTTCCAGGTAACCTGAAATTTTCCGGAGCCTTTTCTGGCAAGTGCGGTGATAACCGTTTCAGGAACAGACAGTTTAATGCTTTTCGCTCCGCTCCAGGATGAATAGATTTTCTTCCCGTTAATTGTATTAAACGTTCTTACCGATACGTACCAGGCTGTTCCGGTAGAAAGAGCATTGATCGTCAGTCGTCCGCTGTCAGCAGTATCGTCTTCCGAATCGAGGATCTTTGTTTTCGTCCCCTTACTGAAGGTTTTATCTGTTGACCAGCGAACCTGATAGCTCTCTACATAACGGCTCCGGGACTTCCAGATCACCTGAAGCTTTCCAAAGCCTTTGTCCGTAAGGCTTGTGATGGCAGTGGCAGGAACAGACAGACGGATCGATTTTGACTTACTCCAGGAAGAGAAGATTTTTCTGTCATCTCCGGTTCTGTACTTATACGCACGAACCTGAACATAATAAGTTGCACCTGTCCTCAAATTGCTTTTGGTGTAAGAGTTTTTTCCCATAACATATGGAGCACCGATGATCTTGCGGAAGGATTCATCTTCCGCCAGCCGGAGCTGATAGCCATCCACAGCATTTCCCAGGGATTTCCAGGTAATACCAAGCTTGCCGAATCCCTCTTCTGTAAGCTTTGAGAGAGAAAGTCCGGGAACCGTCTCCTCCTGAAGGATTTCCCCTGTGGCCGGGTTCCAGGGCACCCAGGTGATGAAACCCATATAGCCTTGCATTTTGTCTTTTGTCCAGGTCGGATTGTGATAAGGATAATAAGCCGTGGCCGTAACACCTTCAAACTGGGTAAGTCCCCATTTGTCATCCTGAAGAAAAACAGGCGCATTCCCCTTAAAACGAATTTCCTTAAGGCTCACACAATCGGCAAACGCATCACACCCGATGCTGGTCACACTCTCCGGAATGGTCACCGCCGTCAGACTATAGCAACCGCCAAACGCACATTCCCCTATGCTCCTCACGCTGTCCGGAATCCTCACGTCTGTAAGGCTCTCACAACACTCAAACGCGGCAAATCCAATATCCGTCAGTCTGTCCGGCAAGGTCAGATCCGTCAGGCTATAGCAGCCGCTAAACGTAAGATTCCCTATGGTTGTCACGTTATCCGGAATTCTCACGCCTGTAAGATTTTTGCAGCCGCTGAAAGCACAGATTTCAATACTCGTCACGCTGTCCGGAATGATCACCGCCGTCAGCGACTCACATCCTTCAAATGCACGAGATCCGATGCTGGTCACCCCCGGTTCAATCACAACCTTCGAGATTTCTTTTCGAAGAAAATACCAGGGCAGCTCTTCCGGTCTCCACCAGGATCTCCCCATAGTCCCTGTCCCGGAAATGGTGAGCACGCCATCCTTCAATATCCAGGACAGATGTTCTCCGGGAATCGTTGAAATCTCTCCGCTTGTAGGAATAACCGTCTTTTCCAGCCTGACTTTCAATGAACCGGTATGCCCATCATTGAAACTGACTCCGAAATAGTATTTCCAGTCTTTTTCCAGATTGTATTCTAACCGGGCATTCCCTCCGGCAATCATATCACAATCAACATCATACAGTCTTACTTCTGTATCAATGTCAGACAGCGTATAGAACACATATCGCCCTGAAGCATCAGGAACAAAGCTGAAGCGTTCTTCATCGCCTGCATTTTCTATCATTGCCGCAGTATCACAGTCTGACTGTATGGATGGAATTCCATTAACCCTGACGGCCGCCGAGTCTGTCCATCCGCTTGCAAATGTGATCGTGATTACCGTATACCCTGGATAAATCCCGGTAACAACACCATCATGAACAACTGCAATTCTCTCATCCGCGGATTCCCAGGAGACAACCCGGTCATCATTTACTATTGATACTGTGATATTCTCTGACTGACCGACATCAAGCACCAGCCTGTCCGGAGCCACTTCTATGCCCGGATTCCAGGGAATCCAGTTAATGCTTTCTTCATTTTCTGAATAGCTCCGGCGTTTTTCCTCCGTCCATGTCGGGTTATTCCAGGGATAATACGCGGTGGTAAAATGAGGCGACTTTATCACGTCAGGCGCACTTCCCTGAAAGTATATCTCACATTCAATCGCCAAATGCCCAATTTCCGTGACACTGCCCGGAATGATCATACTCGTCAGACTGCATCTGTCAAAGGCATAATCTCCTATTTCCGT
The DNA here is from genome assembly GCA_902783305.1 of uncultured Lachnospiraceae bacterium. GTDB lineage: Bacteria > Bacillota > Clostridia > Lachnospirales > Lachnospiraceae > Blautia_A. The sequence continues at coordinate 6,862 of CACZQU010000456.1, forward strand.
AACACTGTCAGGGATGGCAACACCTGTCAGTTTTCCGCATCCGTAAAATGCATCACTTCCAATACCCGTCACGCCTTCCGGGATCACATATGTTCCGTCCTTTCCGGCAGGAAACTGAAGAAGAATGGTTTTATCTTTACTGAACAGAACCCCATCCTGTGAAGAGAATACCGGGTGATCATCCGGGACTTCAAGAGAAATCAGATTACTGCATGCTCCAAACGACCTGGTTCCGATACTCGTTACATTGTCCGGAATCGTCACCTCCGTCAGGTCAGCGCAATTCAGGAATGCATCCGCCCCGATGCTCGTCACGCTGTCCGGGATTTCCAGCCTCGTCAGGCCACTGTTTAAAAAAGCTGCATTTCCGATACTCGTCACGCTGCCCGGAAGCGCCACATTCTTCAGTTCTGTACAATGAATAAACGCCATATATCCAATACCTGTCACACTATCCGGAATGATAACGTCTGCCAGACTGCTGCAGCTATGGAATGCAAAGTCCTCAATTCTCGTTATGCCCTCCGGGAGCGAAACACTTGTCAGGCTCCGGCAAAGTGAAAAAGCTCCCATCCCGATGCTCGTCACACCAGATGGCAATATCACATCTGTCAGGTTGCTGCAAGAGTGAAACGCATACTTCCCGATGCTGGTGACACTTTCCGGGATCGACACATTTTCCAGAAACCCGCAATAAGAAAACGCGTAATCTCCAATACTCGTCACTTCTGATGTAATCACGCATCGTACTATCTCATTACGTCCATCGTACCAGGGAGCAAATCTGCTTCTTTCAGCTGAAAATGTATCGTTCAGGTAATCGCACATATCCCCATATCCGGATATTGTGAGCAGCCCTTCAGAGTCCAGCGTCCACGTGAGGTTATCTCCATTTTTTCCACATGTGCCGGATTTTACTATTGACGCGCCGACCATCCCTGAACCATCATCGGCAGCGAATCCGGTTTCTTCCCCTGTAATCTCTTCACTTTCCGCGGCCATATTCCCGTCAGTAAACAGATTTTCTTCCGCTGCGGAATTCTCTCCTGAAGAAAAGAGGCTTTCATCTGCACTACCCTGCTCTTCAACAATAAAGATATCGTCCGATAATCCGACGTTTTCAGCGGAAATGACATCTTCGTTTTCGGCGGAATCAGCGCTGTCATTGGCAGGAATGGCATCATTGATGGGTATGGCGTCATCGGGATACTCATCAGCGGGATTCATTGCTCCGACGGTTTCTTCCTGAACGGAGTCAAACACCTCTCCTGCCTCATCCTCCGCAAAAGAGTCCTGCACTTCCTCTGCAAAACCATCGTAATAACCCGGATCGCCAGGTTCTTCCCGATCAGCTTCAAAAACGACAGCGTCATCTGTCACTTCCTCAACCGATTCAAACAGCTCCCCGGCTCTCCCGACAGCAGACGTGAGAAACACCATTGCAGCCAGTAACCAGAGAAATATCTGTCTTCCCTTCATTTGTTCTCTCCTTTCTGAGTCCCAGGTCTTCCTGAAACCCTGTACGCACAGAGCAATCGTTATCCTTTTACCGCACAGTCATGGCGGCACGCGCAGCTATACTCACGGGAACAGATAAAGGATTGCCGTGCAAAATGACTCCTGCGGATTGTTCCTCGCGGTATATGCAGAAACACTAAAATATCTGCTGCGGATATCAAGCACCTTCCGGTATAAGCAGTTCCGGCTTATTTCTCAACATTCAGGATCGCAATAAAACCGGTCACTTCGAATACATCCAGAATATCATCGCTGACATTACGGACCACCAGGGTACCGTTCTGCTGGCTCATGGTTTTATGAGAAGTCAGAAGAACTCTCAGTCCGGCGGAGGAAATATAGGAAAGATCCTTAAAGTCAAAGATGAGCTGCGTAATTCCATCCATGGAGTCGTTCAGTGTTTTCTCCAGATCCGGTGCCGTAGTAGTGTCAAGTCTTCCTTCCAATGTCACAATAAGCGTTCCATCCGTCTTTTTTGTGTCAATCGTCATATCTGTTCATACTCCTCCTGAAGCGAAGTCATGTACTTTAACGGAAAGCTTTCGGATGACTGTTTTGTGAATTCCGGCAGCTTCGGTTCCGAAAGCAAAATATGTCTCCTCTTCCCGTTTTTTATTCTGTATCGTCCGCGCA
>CACZQU010000457.1 GCA_902783305.1 uncultured Lachnospiraceae bacterium
CCGGATGCAACAGCGTCCGCCAGTCCATCCTTGAAGGCGGACAGCTTATTGCCGATCCTCTGCTCCTCAGAGACAACGACGGTCTGAATCGCCTTGACCTTCTGCTCCATATCCGTTCCGGGATGGCACTGGGCACAGGTCGTCAGAAGATCCTCGTCTCCCAGCGGACTTCTCCAGTAATGATTCACATAGGTGGACCCATCCTCCGCCGTCGATGTCCCCATATGGCAGTCCGCACAGTTCATCCCCATCTTCGCGTGAGGGCTGTCCAGAAGGAAGGTCTCCATCTCCGGATGCTGTGCCTTCAGCATGCGGGTACCCGTGCTTTCCTGCGTCCAGTCGGCGAAATCCATCTCGTCGAAATAGGCCAGCGTAGCCTCCGGCCCCATCGTCTCAACACCTGAATGCGGCATCCGGGTCGCCTTGGTCTCCGGATCAAAGTAGTACTCGATATGGCACTGGCCGCAGGCAAGTACCGCCGGGTCAATCCCGTCATACTCCTCTCCCAGCGCAAGGGTGAGATAAGAATGTGTGACGACCAGGTTTTCCTCCTCTTCCTCAGAGTTGGCATGACAGGAATAGCATCCCACACTCTGGGACATAGACCCATACACCTCCTGGAAATCATAGGAATAGACTTCCTCTCCCAGTTCATTGACCATAGCCGTAAAATCAGCGGTTTTGCAGGTCAGACAGTTTGCCAGGGGATGTGGACGTTCCGTATTGTATACATCCTCCAGACAGTAGCTATGTCCGGTTGCACTGGTGTAATCGACAGCAAATCCGTAACCCTCATAAATATTCTTCAGATACGGATCTGTATCCAGGTAACTGATCCGATAATTATTTTCCTCATTCTTATTGTAGGAAGCTACAATATCGGGAAAAGTCTCTTCCCACTCCTCAGCCTTAATGGTTACGTTGCCATCTGCCTTTGGAGCCTTCTCCTCGCCTGCTGCCAGCAGGCAGGGACACGCCAGGCCAAGAAGCACGCCTGCCAGAATCCATTGTTTTCTCATGGTACTTTCCTCCCTTATCCCTGGCGGACAAAAAAGTGAAACGCTGATGACCGCACAGCATACAATAAAACATAGAAAACCGGTTGCGAAAGGCCGCCGGAAATGCCAATGATACTGACGGGCATTCCCGAAGTGATACCAATTCTATTTTATCTTACCATAAAAGCCGCATAATAACAACCTGGAATCGATAAATTTTGCCTTAATCCCATCCGGTTTCCTGTCCCGAGACATAATCATAAACCGCTGTCACCTGATAAGGGAAAGTATATCCATACGTCGCGTAAGCATCCCAGTTCCATCCTGCAGATTCCCCTTCAGGATCAAACTGCAGTCCGTTGATCAGTACCCAGCAATGCGTCGTATAGCCGTCAGCCGCGCCATCCCTCGTGCCGGGAACTCTACCGTAAATCACCTTGGCGTTATATCCCAGCGAAGAGGCCAGCCCTGCAAAGGCACACGCATAGCTGATACAGTCTCCCGCATGAGTCTGGAGCATCTCCGCCGCCTTCTGCTTCATCCAGAGGGGATCCGAACGTTCCGGATTATAGCGCAGGACATAATAACAGTTATCTACGACATACCGCCAGCATGCATAAAGCTTCTCCGATTTTGTCATAGAGGAGTTCGTCACACTGTTAATGACTTTCAGGCACATAAGCTTGCTCTGCGCGGCAATACTGTTTACCGCCTGAATTCCCTTAAACTGGATTCCCGCCGACCCTCCGATTTTCCGGTCATGAACCAGCCGGCCAAGCTTGTTGGCGAAATAAAGCTTTCCATTGCTGATGATCCAGCCGGTCTTGCAGGCCCCGTCACTGCCCGGAATGTAGTAGCTTTCTCCGACCTTGAATATTTTATTCGTCTTACTTGTATTGAGCATTCCCCGTGAATTAAAGGTATAATACTTTCCCTGGTATTTCAGGACACTGGTGCAGACCGCGCCGCTGGTCCGGAAATAAAACCTTCTGGTCACCGTTTTTCCATTGGAAAGCTTTACCGGCAGATTCCTCCACTGGTTTTTGATCCGGGCGCCATTTTCGTAGTAGCACCATCTTCCGCTTTCCTTCTTCCAGCCGGTTTTCTCCTTGACGGATTTTTCCGATCCTTTACTGATACCCGTTCCGGCGGCCGCATGACCCGGTACAGGATGGACAAACGCCACAGCCATCGCCAGAACCACAATCCTCACTACTGTCCAGACCCTTCTTTTCCCGCTCAAAAACATTTTCTGATCTTCCTCTTTTCCGCTTAATCCAGCGCTTTATTCCCCGATGAAAGAACCTCATCCGCGATCCTCTGGTAACGCTCAGCTTCCTCCAGATCCGCACGGCTGACCCGCTCCATCCTCGTGATTCCGGGATAATATGGTATTCCTTCCCCCGTCAGCTCATTATCTCCGTATATGCGGACAATGTCGCCGTACAGCAGCTCATCACCCTGAATCAGGACACCGCGGCTGTTGTATATCCCCTCGGAAGGAATATCTGCCTCAAACACTTCCCTGCTGGCCATATCCAGAAAAATCCGGTATTTCAGTTCTCCATCTGACTTAAGCACGATCGATTTCCGGGCGCTTTCCTGTGCTGTCCGTTCCTGAATCCTGTCCAGCTCCGCCTGCCGCGCAACCATGGTCCAGAATCCTCCGGCCATCAGGAGCAGGACTGCTGCCATCACAATCATACCCGCTATAAATTTTACGTCCTTTTTCATCTCCGGCTTATCCCAGCTTGCGCCGGCACAGCTCCAGAGAAGATGCGATCACGGCGTCCATGTCATAGTATCTGTATTCTCCAAGCCGTCCGCCAAAAATCACATTTTCTTCCTGATCAGCCAGCTCTTTATACCTTGCATACAAAGCACTGTTTTTCTCGTCATTGACCGGATAATACGGCTCGTCTCCCGGCTTCCATTCCGAGGAATACTCCCTGGAAATCACCGTCCTGGGGAGATCCCTGCCTTCTTCATCCTTTCCGAATTCAAACCACTTATGTTCGATGATCCGGGTCCATGGCGTCTCGGAATCGGTATAATTGACAGCGGCGTTTCCCTGGAAATTGGGCATATCCAGGATCTCCGTCTCAAATCTCACCGAACGGTATTCGAGATTTCCCAGGACATATCCGAAATAAGCGTCCACCGCACCGGTATAGATTACCTGATCAGCCAAAGCATCCCATTCCTTTTTCCTGAGCAGGTAATCCTCATTCAGGCGCACCTCAATCCCCTGAAGAAGGTTTTCCACCATCCGGGTATATCCCCCGACAGGAATTCCCTGATACAGCGCGTTGAAATAATTGTTGTCAAAGGTAAACCTCACCGGAAGCCTCCTGATGATAAACGCGGGAAGCTCTGAGCAGGGCCTGCCCCACTGCTTCTGTGTGTATCCCTTGATCAGCTTTTCATAAATATCGGTTCCCACCAGGGAAATGGCCTGCTCCTCCAGATTTTTCGGCTCCGAGATTCCGGCCTCCTCGCGCTGCTTCCGGATTTTCTCCTCTGCTTCAGCCGGAGTGACTACACCCCACATTTTGTTGAAGGTATACATATTGAAGGGCAGAGAATACAGCTCGCCCTTATAATTTGCAACCGGTGAATTCGTAAATCGGTTAAACACGGCAAAACGGTTGACATAATCCCATACCTCCCGGTTGTTGGTATGGAAAATATGCGCTCCGTACTCATGAACGTGAATCCCTTCCACATCCTTCGTATAAACATTTCCCGCGATATTCGGACGACGGTCAATAACCAGCACCTTTTTCCCGGTATCAGCTGCCTCCCTCGCAAAGACCGAGCCAAAGAGTCCCGCTCCCACAATCAGGTAATCATATTGTTTCATTTTCATTTTTCCATTCATTTTCCATGTTTTGTGCGTTCTGACAGAACAATCCCATCAAAACCATTATAACCCGTTTTTCTCACAGACCTCGTTCAGGCAGCACTGTGTACAGCGAGGCTTTGTCCTTGCCGTACAGACGGCCCTTCCATGCTCCACGAAACGGTGGCAAAGGGCATTTCCTTCCTCAGGAGGGACGATCTCCCACAGCGCCGCTTCGACCTTTCCCGGATCCTTGAGGTCATGAACCAGCCCGATCCGGTTGGAAAGACGGATACAGTGAGTATCCGTGACGATCGCGGGCTTGCCGAAAACATCGCCCATGATCAGATTTGCGCTTTTTCTTCCTACTCCCGGGAGCTTCAGCAAAGCGTGAAAATCCTCCGGCACCTTTCCGCCGTATTCATCACGAAGAATTCTCATGCAGGCGCTGATATCCCTTGCTTTGCTGTTGCCCAGTCCGCAGGGATGAACGATTTTTTCGATATCGGAAACCTCTGCCCCGGCAAGGGAGTCAAGGTCGGGGTAAACCCGGTACAGCTCCCGTACGACGACATTGACTCTTGCGTCCGTGCACTGAGCCGCCAGACGGACACTGACCAGCAGCTTCCAGGCTTCATCATAATCCAGAGTGCAGTCCGCTTCCGGATATTCCGCCGCCAGTCTTGCTATCACTTCCAGGGTTCTCTCTTTAACCGTCATTTTCCTCTTTCCCTTCCTGCCGGCCATCAGAGCCTTTTCATCCAATACCCTTCATCGAAAGAGAAATCCTCTTTTTCTTCAGATCCAGGCCGATCACCTTCACATCCACGATATCTCCTACGCTGACCGCTTCCAACGGATGCTTGATAAACTTCTCGCTTATCTGGGAAATATGAACCAGGCCGTCCTGATGAACCCCGATATCCACAAAGGCACCGAAATCGATGACATTGCGCACCGTTCCCTTCAGAACCATTCCTTCCTTCAGATCCTCCATCGCCAGCACGTCTGTCCTGAGTATCGGCTTCGGCATCTCCTCTCTGGGATCCCGTGCCGGTTTTTCCAGCTCCTTCACGATATCCTGCAGGGTAAATTCGCCAATTCCCAGCTCCTTTGCCAGCCGCTGGTAATCTCCGATCTGCTTTTCCAGCTTTCCGACCCGGCGTTCTGACACATCCCCAGGCTCATACCCAAGCTTTGCAAGCAAAGCCTCTGCTGCCGCATAGCTCTCCGGATGGACACTGGTCGCGTCGAGCGGATTTTTTCCTCCGCTGATCCTCATGAAACCGGCACACTGCTCAAAAGCCTTCGGCCCCAGCTTGGGTACCTTGAGCAGCTCCCTTCGGCTGGTAAACCGGCCGTTCTCCTCCCGGTAGGAAACGATATTTGCCGCAATGGTCTTTGAGATTCCGGAAATATATTCCAGAAGAGAAGCAGAGGCGGTATTCAGATCCACACCCACCTTATTGACGCAGTCCTCCACCACACCGGACAGGGCTTCACCCAGCTTTTTCTGATTCATGTCGTGCTGGTACTGTCCTACACCGATGGATTTCGGATCAATTTTGACCAGCTCGGCAAGCGGATCCTGTACCCGCCTGGCGATGGATGCCGCACTCCGCTGACCTACGTCAAAGCCGGGAAATTCCTCGGTGGCGAGCTTGCTGGCCGAGTAAACGGAAGCACCCGCCTCATTTGTAATGACATACTGTACCTTTTTCTCCGGGATTTCATGGAGCATCTCTACAATCACCTGCTCCGATTCGCGGGAAGCGGTTCCGTTGCCGACAGAAATCAGGCTGATCCCGTATTTGTCGATCATCTTTTTTACCGTATCCTTCGCCGCCTGGATCTTTGCCGGCGACGTCGGCGCTGTAGGATAAACCACTACGGTATCCAGAACCTTTCCCGTCGGATCCACCACGGCCAGCTTGCATCCCGTCCTGAATGCCGGGTCCCATCCAAGCACCGTTCGGCCGGCGATGGGCGGCTGCATGAGAAGCTGCTCCAGATTTTTCCCAAACACCTTGATTGCTCCGTCCTGGGCTTTTTCTGTCAGATCATTGCGGATCTCCCTCTCAATTGCCGGTGCAATCAGACGGTGATAGCTGTCTTCGATGACCTCCTTCAGTACCGGCGTTGTGACCGGATTGTCCTTGCGGATTACCCTGCGCTCCAGATACCTGAAGATGTCTTCCTCCGGCGCTTCCACTTTCACGGTAAGAATTTTCTCCTTTTCCCCGCGGTTGAGGGCAAGGATCCGATGTCCGGCAAGCTTCTTTACCGGCTCCTCGAAATCATAATACATATCATAAACCGTCGATTCCTCCGGTTTTTTGGCTTCTGCTGTGATAATCCCCTTCTGCGTGGTCATTTCACGGATCTTCATGCGGTAATCCGCCTCATCCGAAATTCTTTCCGCCAGAATATCCTTCGCTCCGTTGAGGGCATCCTGAACCGTTGGCACTTCCTTCTCCTCAGAAACAAAAGGAAGCGCGGTTTCCTCCAGGCTTGTACTAATCGCCTGTCCGGCAATCATGTCCGCAAGAGGCTCCAGTCCTCTTTCCTTCGCGATGGACGCCCTGGTTCTGCGCTTCGGGCGGTAGGGCCGGTAGAGATCCTCGACTACAACCAGCGTCATCGCTTCCAGGATCTGTTTTTTCAGCTCCGGAGTCAGCTTACCCTGCTCTTCAATGGATCCCAGCACCTGCGCTTTTTTCTCTTCAAGGTTGCGAAGATAGGTCAGCCTTTCAGACAGCGCGCGAAGCTGCTCGTCATTTAATCCGCCGGTAGCCTCTTTGCGATAGCGCGAAATAAACGGAATCGTATTTCCTTCATCAATTAAATCCACCGCTGCCTGCACCTGGCCGTTTCGGACCTGAAGCTCTCCCGCGATGGTTGCAATGATATCCATTTACTGTTTCTCCTCTCTCTCCTGGATTTCCAGCAGCTTCAGGTAAAAAACCGTCTCCGACATATATAAATGAGGCAGCACCCAAAGAAGCGCGACATATAAAGTGAAAACGGACAGCAGCATCATAGGGACAAAGCTTAATTCCATCAGCAGATACCGCATTATGCTTCCCTTCATCATCACACAGCTTTTCTTCAGGGCAGTTCCTCCGCCCATCCTTTCGTCATCTGCAAGAAGATAATAACTCATGGCAAACGGAGCGGTAAAAACCACATTCAACGCGACGGATACAAACAGCAGGATCAGCACCGTCATCATAAACCGGATCTGATCCTGAGCCGTGTCACCCGGATCAGCAGTAAAAATATAAGCATAGTAGGGAATCGTTGCCACGAGGTCGAGGACGGCCAGCACAAAACTTGCCATGATCACGCGATCCGGCTGGCTGCGGAAGAAATACAGAATATCGCCTGCTTTGGCATCCTTGCATCTGGCGATATTAAGATACAGGTAAGAAAGCCCTGCCGAAAACACTGCCGCAATCAGCGCGGCAATAAACACAAAAATACGGCCCATGATGACATCAGACAGTCCTGTCCCGGAAAACAGATTGTTCGCCATGAGCCCTCCCAGGAGATGAACCCCGGATACCGCCAGCATCCCCCCCATCGCCGGTCCCATATGCCCCTCCAGGGCATATGCCGCTCTTCTTTTGATCACTCGGATTTTTACGTTCATATTTGTAGCCATGTTCCTTCGCACACAAAACGTAATCTTTCTGCAGGCGCCCAAAGCCATGCAAAAATGCACGAGGCGAATTTTCGCATGGCCTTCTGACGTCCAAATCTTTATGCCGTTTTTCTGGATAATGCCATCCATTTCAGGTAAGCATTAATAAAAATATCGATAGCGCCATTCATGACGGCATCCACATTTCCTGTCTCTTCATTCGTCCGCAGATCCTTGACCATCTTATATGGCTGCATGACATAGGAACGAATCTGGTTTCCCCAGGCAATATCCGTGACCTCGCCGCGTATCCCGGAGAGCTTTTCCTCCGCTTCCTGGATCTTCAGCATATAAAGCTTGGCCTTAAGCATCTGCATGGCTTTATCCTTGTTCATGTGCTGAGAGCGCTCGTTCTGGCACTGTACTACGATCCCGGTCGGAAAATGCGTGATCCGGATGGCAGAGGAGGTTTTGTTGATATGCTGACCGCCTGCGCCGCTGCTCCGGTAAGTATCAATACGGATATCCTCGTCATTGACCTCCACATCCAGGTCTTTTTCGATATCCGGCATGACATCGCAGGAGACGAAAGAGGTCTGTCTCTTCCCTGCAGCGTTGAAGGGAGAAATACGGACCAGACGGTGGACACCCTTTTCCGATTTGAGAAGGCCATAGGCATTCTCTCCGTTCACCTGGAAGGTCACGGATTTCAGTCCGGCTTCCTCACCGTCCAGTGAATCCAGGATTTCCATGGTAAAGCCCTTGCGCTCCACCCACCTGCTGTACATCCTGAACAGCATCGCGCACCAGTCGCACGCTTCCGTTCCTCCGGCGCCGGCATTCAGCTTCAGTATCGCGTTTTCTCCGTCGTATTCGCCGGAAAGGAGGGTCTTGACCCGGATGGTATCAAAATCCAGTTTAAACTGATCGAGCATCTCCTGGATTTCGGGAATCAGCTCCGGATCATTCTCCTCATATCCCATCTCAATCATGGTTTCCATATCTTCCTTCTGGCTTACCAGGTTCCGATAGGTTTCCATGTCATCCTTCATGCTCTTGAGCTCTTTCATTTTCTGTTGGGAAGACTCTGGATCATCCCAGAATCCCGGAGCTTCCATCTCACGTTCTAATTCTTCGATCCTGCGCTCTTTATTAGCGAGGTCAAAGTGAATCCCTCACTTCCACTAATGGTTCGTTGTAGGTCGCAAGAACGCTTCTCATCTGATCTAATTCAACCACAGCTTCACCTTCTTTCTTTGAAGCCTTCCGGCTTCTGATATTTTGTCCGCGCCGGTATAACGGGCGGGTCTCCTTCGGCAAACATGAAGAGCTCCGCACGTCATCCCATCCTGCAGACTGTTGACAGTATACATGATTTTTTTTTAAAACACAAGAGAATGTCAATGGACATGTCGTTACAATTCACGATTATAAAGGCGTGTATTTGTGCAATATGGCAATCTTCAGACGAGAAAGAGGAAAG
>CACZQU010000458.1 GCA_902783305.1 uncultured Lachnospiraceae bacterium
CTTATAATCCCATCCTTTGTAATTTTCCCTATATAGACCTGCTCTGAGACAGGATAGGATTTTCCGGGAACCCGCTTTGACGTTGCGTAGTAAAGATAGTAGTTTTCTCCGATTTTCTTTACAGTAGTCCCTGGCTTTTTCTGGTTTAGTACCCATTCTGGATGTGGCATAACCCTTCTCCTTCTACGATATAGTGTATATTATACTATACATTCAGATTGAGAATCAATAGGAAAATCGTCAAGCGTATGTGCGCTTGTGAGCGAAGGGTGGGACGAAAACCTAAATGGTGAGACGAAGTAGATAGGGTGGGCGAACAAGCGCACAGAAAAGGCACAGGAGCTAGCCCTGTGCCTCTGGTGGATTTTATTATGGATTTATTAAGCGATTGCCCTATATTCGGCATCGCTCTTCTTGACAACAGCCGAACATCGGAATATAATAGCAGATGATTGCTAGGGGTGCATAAGCTGAGAGTACAGGATATCCTGTAAACCCTTATTACCTGATCCGGACAGTACCGGCGTAGGGAAGCGATAAATACGGAAGTGCGCAGATCTGTGTTTTTGGATCTGCGGAATGCTTATTGCCCCATGCAGTCAATCCTGCATGGTTTTTTTATGCCCTCCGGCAGGAATAACCCTTCACTTTATTTCCACGGTGGTTTTGGAATTTCCTGAAATACATGTTCTGATTATTGGTTTTCAGGATATTCAGCCATTCAGTTCATCGGAAAGGAGTTTAATTATGGAAGCAAGTGTTGCCATTCAGAGCCTGCCGGAAGCAGAGAATGATGAAGAGCTGATCCGCATTGTTGATGAAGTGATCGCTTATATCGCGTCATCCGGATATAACTATTATGTCGGTCCCTTTGAAACCACCATCGAAGGACCGTACGATGAACTGATGGAGATTGTCAGACAGTGCCAGCATATCGCGATCCGTGCAGGTGCTCCATCTGTCGCCGCTTATGTGAAAATCAGCTATAAGCCGGAAGGAGAGGTATTATCCATTGAAAGAAAAGTCGGAAAATATCACAGCTAAGCTTCCGTCCGTTGTGGCGATCTGCATTATCCTTGTACTGTGGGAGCTGGCCTGCGTGACAGGAGCGGTTCCTTCCTATATGCTTCCGTCCCCCGTCAGCGTGGTCAGGGCTTTCGCCTCGGATTTTTCCAATCTGATGCATCATGCCGCTGTCTCTTTACAGGAAGCGGCATGGGGGCTTGGGATTGGCGTTCTGCTGGCTTTCTTCATGGCGGGCATCATGGACCGCTTTGACATCCTGAACCGTGCGCTTTCGCCGATCATGATCATCACGCAGACAATCCCCACCATCGCTATTGCTCCCCTTCTGGTATTGTGGATGGGCTTTGGCATGGCACCGAAAATCACCCTGGTCGTTATCACCACTTTCTTCCCGGTTACCGTGGGGCTTCTGGACGGATACAGGAGCGTTGACCGTGATTATCTGAACCTGATGCGCTCCATGAACGCTTCGCCCAGCCAGGTGTTCCGGCATGTCAGGTTTCCCGCTGCGCTGCCGTACTTTTTTTCCGGACTTCGTATTTCGGCCTCCTACGCAGTCGTCGGTGCCGTAATATCCGAATGGCTGGGAGGATTCGAAGGGCTTGGCGTGTATATGACCCGGGTAAGGAAAGCGTATGCGTTTGACAAAATGTTTGCGGTCATTTTTCTTATTGTTGTCATCAGTCTTCTTCTGATGCAGGCAGTGAATCTTCTCAGAGATCTGACGATGCCCTGGATGAAAGCGGCGAAATGAACATATCTGTATATGGAGGAAAAACATAATGAATATCAGAAAATTCACCGTGGTACTTACCACAGCCGTAATAATGACATGCGCCTGTTTACCGGTTCAGGCACAAAACGGATCTGATCTGAAAAAAATCACATTCTGTCTGGACTGGACTCCAAATACCAATCATACGGGCGTCTATGCCGCCCTTGCCCTTGGTTATTATGAAGATGCCGGCCTGGACGTGGAAATTGTCCAACCGCCGGAAAGCAGCGCGGTACTGATGTGCGCGGCCGGTCAGGCTCAGTTTGCCGTGGATGCGCAGGACACAATGGCAGCCTCCCTGGACCTGGATGAGCCGCTTGGCATTACTGCTGTCGCCGCAATTCTGCAGCATAATACTTCCGGGATTATGTCCCGCGCCGGGGATGGGATTCTCTCACCTAAAGGGCTGGAGGGAAAAACGTATTCCACATGGGAATCTCCCATTGAGCTGGCCATGATCGAGTATGTGATGGAACAGGATGGCGGGGATTATGAACAGGTAACCCTGATTCCGAATGACATTACCGATGAGCCGGCGGCTCTGGCCGCCGGGCAGACCGACGCCGTATGGGTATTCTATGGTTGGAGCGGCATCAACGCTGATGTGGAGGGCGTAGACGTGGATTACTGGAGCTTCAGTGATATCAGCAAAGAGCTGGATTACTATACTCCGGTGATTGTGGCAAACAATGATTTCCTTGAGACAGAGCCGGAAGCAGCGAAAGCATTTATGGAAGCCACGAAGAAAGGCTATGAATATGCTGTCAGGAATCCGAAGGAAGCTGCGGATCTGCTGATCGCAGGAGATACCACCGGTTCGCTTAAGGGAGCGGAGGAGCTGATCTATAAAAGTCAGGAATGGATTTCCGGCCGGTATACAGCGGATGCGGATTCCTGGGGAATCATTGATCCGGAGAGATGGGATCTTTTTTATCAGTGGCTTTTTGAGCATGAACTGACGACCCATGATCTGTCCGGCAAAGGATACAGCAACGACTATCTGCAGTGACAGCTTAGAATAAAAATGATCATCAACCCAGCAGCTGCCGGTTTTTCCGGCGGCCTTCAGTAAGGAGCTGTGCATAAATAACCTGCACAGATGACGTAGGATAAATTCGTCCAGGCAAGGCGGAGGAATGAGTCGATGCGGGCATC
>CACZQU010000459.1 GCA_902783305.1 uncultured Lachnospiraceae bacterium
GCGATTCATCCCTCGTGGCCTTTGAGGGAAGCCGCAGTTCCGGCGAAGCGCTCTCGCGAATCGCTTCTATGCCTGTTATACTCCAGCTAAGGGCAAAACCCTGAATCTCAGCGAGTTAGTGAAAAAGCCCGGTTTTACGCCACTTTTTGATATCTCGTGACGTAAAACCGGGCTTTACCGTGCCTGTTTATAACTCGCTGAGTTAGAAGAATTTTGAAAAAACAATCGTAATCGAAATTATAAAAGAAATTTAAAGTAATATTGTACTTGTAAAAGTAATTACATTTTGATATAATGTATCTTGTCTAACTGAAAATATTTTTGACAGGAGGAGGAACAATGTCCGACGAAAGAAAGAGCATCACTCCTATGGAGCATTACAACATGTCAGATTTCCTTCGGGGGCAGGCGTCGAAGATCGTCACTGCTGTATCAGACGAAGATAAAACAGGTTTTATTTTGAAGAATGGGAAACCGTTAGCAATTCTCATGTCCAACGAACGTTACGAGAGACTGCTAAAGGCTGGCATAGATATTAACGAATATTGAAACGGAGGGAGCCCGAAATGGCTGAAAATAAAATCACTCAGGTGATGATGGACGATCAAACAATAGATGCATCGAAAGAAATAGCGATGGTGCTTTCGATAGCCAATACTCTGCGGGGCCCATATCGTGCAGAACGATATAAAGATGTGATTATTCCAATGATCATCCTTCGCCGGTTAGAGTGTGCGTTAGAGGTAAAAGATAAAAACGGTAGGACCAGCCGAGAAAAAGTTATCGAAAAGCTCAAAAAGAATCCGAAAGCTCCTGATCAGATTCTTATAAAGGAATCTGGTTATCCGTTTTACAATCGTTGCGAGTTTACTCTGGCAAATCTTCTTACAGAAGCACCGGCGATTGTTGAAAACCTGACCTTCTATATAGAATCCTTCTCTGCCAATGTGCAGGCGATTTTCGAAGAACTGAAGTTTAAAGAAGAGATCAAAACGCTCGACAAGCATAACCGTTTGCTCGGTGTCGTAAAGAAGTTCTCGGAACTGGATCTTAATCCTGAAACCGTCGACAACGTGAAGATGGGATACATGTTTGAGGACATTATCCGTAGATATTCAGAGAATGCCGAGGCTGGTGACCACTACACTCCGCGAGAAGTTATTCGCCTCTTGACCAGCATTTTGCTGGCAGAGGGCTGTAATGACATTTTTCTTGAGGGCAAGGAGATAACCGTGCTGGACATGGCGTGCGGGTCAGGCGGCATGCTCTCATCCTGCCATGATTTCATAATGCGCATGAATCCGGATGCAAAGGTGCGCCTGTTTGGGCAGGAAAACAATCCGGAGTCCCACGCGATCTGCCTTGCAGATATGCTCATAAAGAATCAGGCTGCTGAGAATATCCGTTTTGCTGACACAATGAAAACGGATTGCTTTGAAGGCACCGATATGCGATTTGTGATTGCAAATCCTCCATTCGGCCAGCCCTGGGGCGGTAAAGATGCTGGTGATGGCGTCGAAGCAGAAGTGCGCAAAGAACATAAAAAGAAAACCGGTAGCCGATTTCCCGCAGGGTTACCAGCTACCGGTGATATGCAGTTGCTATTTATGCAGCACGCTGTCAGCAAACTTCAGGAAGGCATCGGACGTGCAGCTATCATAAGCAACGGCTCTCCGTTGTTTTCTGGAAACACCACGAGCGGTGAAAGCCAGATCAGACGTTGGCTGTTGGAGAATGATTATGTAGAGGCTATTATTGGGCTTCCGTCCCAGCTCTTCTACAATACAGATATTGCGATCTATGCCTTTATCATTTCCAAGAATAAAGCAGAAGAACGCAAGAACAAAATTCAGCTTATCGACGCTACTGATATATGGGCACCTATAAAGCGATCTCTTGGAAAAAAACGCAGAGAGATTATTCGCGATCAGATGAAGCTGATCACCGAGGTGTACTCTGACTTTGAGGAAGGGACTCGCACCTTGTGGAATGAGAAGCGTAAGCACGACTGTAAGATAGAAAGCCGCATTTTTGACCGGGATGAGTTTCTCTATAAAGAATGGGCAGTCTATCAGCCTTTGCAGCGTCGTGGCGTTATCAATGCCAATTCCGTAGAAGAGCTCCGCACCAGTTCCTATTTTACAGCAAACTCCAATATTTATAATGAGTCTGTCTTTGAGGAACTGGAGCAGACGAACCCTCGCGACGGGAAGGCAGAAAAGCAGTATCAGAAGATGCTTCGCGGACGTGACTTTACTACGACTGTTATAACAGAACTGAAAAAACATGAATCCGAAGAGGTGTTTACGGACTATGCTAAATTTGAGAGCAAACTGAAGACGATACTCTCTGGGATAGATGGATATTCAGCTTCAAGACTGACCGGAATCGCTATGACCATGTCAGTTATCGATAAGACAGCCGTAGTTCAGAAAGACAGAAAGGGTAACATCGTTATTGATCCTACCACCAAGGATACGGAAATTATTAGATTGAATCAGGATGTTGCTGCATATATGGATGCTGAGGTTTATCCTCATGTACCGGATGCTATTTATAGGTATGAATATGATCCTAATAAAGCAGATAGCGCTACCAACAAAGAAAAACTTGGCGCGGAATTCCCATTCACCAGATATTTCTATGAGTACCACGAGCCGGAAAGCGCGGATGCACTCCTTGCTCAGTTTATGGATTTAGAAAAGTCCCTGTCGGAGAAGATCGCAGCATTGCAGAAGGAAGTGAAATGATGGAAGGAATGAAACAAACCGGTATTCGCTGGATTGGTGAAATCCCTTCCGACTGGAATACCAAACGAATCAAGTATATGGCCACCCTCAAAGGTAGGATCGGTTGGCAAGGACTTACTTCCGAAGAATATCAGGATGAAGGAGCATACCTCATTACTGGAGTCGATTTTCTCGATGGCGGGATTAATTGGGAACAGTGTGAGCATGTCCCTATGAAGCGCTGGGAAGAAGCTAAGGATATTCAGATCCAAAACGGCGACCTTTTAATCACAAAAGATGGAACTGTGGGAAAGGTTGCTATTGTCTCCGATATGCCGGGTGAAACTTCACTGAATAGTGGTGTTCTCCGAATTATGCCCGTCAAAGGGTACAGTGGTCGCTTCCTCTATTGGGTGCTCCAGTCAGAGGTTTTTTGGAATTGGTTCAATTTCAAAAATGCTGGGAACAGCACAATTATTCATCTTTATCAGGGCGATTTCGCGGAGTTCATCTATGCTTTTCCTGATTATGATGAGCAGGAAAGAATCGCAGCCTATCTGAATAAAGAGTGTGCTAAGCTGGATGAGATTATAAATGGCTTGTTGGCTCAGATAAATCTTTTAAAACAGTTTAAAGAAAACACTATAAGAGATGGGGTTACAAAAGGCATTTATGGAGAACAGACTATACCAGTGAAAATGGATTATTGCAGTTCTGTGTGCAGGAGTTGGAATTTAACAAAGATCAAGTATTTCTGCAAAATGTTTAGTGGAGAGAACTTAACAGCTGAAGATATAGATGTGGATGGCGATTTCCCGGTATATGGAGGGAATGGTTTTCGTGGATATTATAATAGCTATACAAATGATGGAGAGCATGTGCTTATAGGCAGGCAAGGCGCTTTGTGTGGGAATGTGCACATCGTAAGCGGGAAGTTCTGGGCTACAGATCATGCTGTTGTTACATATCCTACAGGAGATGTGGATAACCGATTCTTGTACTATCTATTCTCTGCGATGAATTTCAATCAATACTCTATGACTGCTGCTCAACCGGGATTGGCGGTTTCGACAATACAGAACTTAAAACTGTATATGCCGAGTTCAAAGAAAGAGCAGGTAGCAATCAGGGAATATCTCGATACCAGATGCGAAGAAATTAATAGTGTTCTTTCTGTCAAGGAGACTCAATTGGAAGTGGCAAGAAAGAGAAAGACATCTTACATATATGAATATGTCACAGGAAAGAAACGCGTGAAGGAGGTAATGTAATATGCCTATCAGAGCAGATCAACTCCGTGAGAAAGAAGACTACCAGCAGCTGATTGTCGAGCGACTGGTACAGGATAATAAATATCGCGAGCGCCCAAATACTGCATTCCGTCCGGGGTTAGCGATGGACACGGAAATGCTGCTGGAGTTTCTGGAGAGCACACAGCATAGAACAATGGAACAGCTCCGGCGCATGTACAACGAGCGTACCGAGGAAACCATCATTAACACCATTAATAATGAGATTAATAAAGAGAGCCGTGGCCTTATTGATGTTATTAAGAATGGTGTTGAATTTGATAATGGTGCTTCTCTTAAACTCATGTTCCGCAAGCCGGACAGCACCATCAATACAGACGCGGTAGAGAATTATAAAAAGAATATCTTTACCGTTATGCAGGAAGTCAATCATAAAGCAGATGAGCGTGTGGACCTGGTAATCTTCCTGAATGGCATAGCTATATTTGCAATTGAATTGAAATGCAACACCTCTGGGCAGAACTATGAGGATGCCATCAATCAGTACAAAAACGAACGCGATCCAAACACACGCCTTTTCAAAACAAGGGTCGGAGTTCTGGCCGCATTTGCAATGGATCTCACGGAGGTGTATTTCACCACAGAGCTGAAGCGCCGAGATACATTCTTCAATCCATTTAATATTGGTGTCGATGATGGGAAAGGTAATCCCATAAATGAAGTATCCGGTATTCGGGTCTCTTATATGTGGGAAAAGATCTGGACGAAAGACCAAATTCTGTTCCTGCTGGAACGGTTTGTATACATCAAGAAGAAAACACGCCGTGATGCTGATACAGGCAGAGAGATCAAAAGTAAAGAATTGATCTTCCCACGTTTTCATCAGTTACGAGCAGTTGAGCGTGTGATGAATGATGTAATTGTGAATCATACGAGCTGCAACTATCTGATTGAGCATTCTGCGGGCAGTGGTAAGACTGAGACCATCTCGTGGCTTGCTCATATTCTGGCTACTGTCCATGATGCAGAGAACAAGAATGTCTATGACAATATCCTTGTCATCACTGACCGTATTGTTGTTGACCGGCAGCTGCAGGAGGCCATTCTTGGTATCCAGCACAAAAGCGGACAGGTCAAAGTGATGGATGATCGCTGTGATTCAGAAGACTTAGCTATTGCGCTTTCAGGCAACACAAAGATTATTGTCACTACCATCCATAAGTTTTATTACATTCTGAACAATAATCTTCTTAGAGATCTTGAGGCTAAGAAGTTTGCAGTCCTGATCGATGAAGCGCATTCCTCTACTGAGGGGGCGTATATGCAGTCTGTAACAAATGTGCTGGGAGTAGTAGAAGCCGCTGATCCCGATGAAGAGGGTGATGACGACGATCAAAAGACCGAAGAAGACCAGATGCTCGAAGAAATCAGGAAGAGCGGAAAACAGCCTAATGTCACAATGATCGCATTTACTGCTACTCCAAAGCCTGAAACGATTCAACTGTTTGGTACCCTTAACGCTCAGGGAAAGAAGGAATCCTTTGACCTATATTCCATGAAGCAGGCCATTGAAGAAGGCTATATTCTTAACGTGCTGGACAATTATGTGACTTGGAAAACGTACTGTCACATCAATAAGGCGATTCAAGATGATCCGGAACTGCAGTCCATTACAGCAAAAAGAAAGATGGCCAGATTCATTGACCTTCACGACACAAACATTGCGCAGAAGGTAGAAATAATCATTGAGCATTTCCGGGCAAACGTCGCTGGATGCCTTGATGGTAAAGCAAAGGCAATGGTAATTACATCTTCCCGTCCTGCCGCCGTAAAGTACAGGAAAGCGTTTGATGAATATATTCAGGCGAAGGGATACACGGGGATAAAAGCTCTTGTTGCTTTTACTGGAAAGGTAAAACTGAAAGGCGATACGAGGGAATACACTGAGATTCAAATGAATGACGGGATTAATCCTGACGAACTTCGGTTTGAGTTTGATCGCAGTTGTTACCAGGTGTTAATTGTTGCAGATAAGTATCAGACAGGATTCGATCAGCCTAAGTTGGTGGCTATGTATGTAGATAAAAGATTACGAAAAATACAGGCAGTACAGACGTTATCACGCCTTAATCGAATCTGTCCTCCGTATGATAAGAAGACCTTTATTCTTGATTTCAGGAACAGCTATGATGACATCAAGGCTGCATTCAGTCCGTTTTATAAAGATACAATCTTATTTGAAACGATCTCTCCATCAGATATTAGAGATATGGATCGCGTGATTGAAGAACATGATTTCCTTGATACTGATGACGTCGAGGAATTCAACAAGTATCTCTATCAGCCGAGCCGGTCCTCACGAGACAAGCAGCGGATGTGGCTGTTACTGGACAAGGCGCTAAAAATCATCACCAAGCGTCCAGCAAAAGATCAGGAGACGATTAAGAAAGATATCAAAAAATTCCTGAAGGGTTATTGCTTCCTTATCCAAGCCACTGCATACGAGAATCTTGAGCTCCATAAGAGATACAATTTTCTTTCCTATTTGGTTAAGGAGCTGAATCCAGGTGGTGGCGGGAACAATTTTGACATTGCAGATAAAATCACGGTTAGCGATTTCCGGCAGAAAAAACTGGAAGAACACACCGATGGTCAGATTGAGGCTAAGCCGGAAGTGAAGATTAAGAAACCGATGCCAACGACGCTTGAGGAACAACAGAAAAAACTGCTGTCCCAGATCATCGATGAGGTGAATGCGCTCTATGACAAAGATTATGAGCCTGATTTTACCACAAAGGCGGCCATGCAGATTCGAGATCTCCTGCTCAAGAATGAGGCGATTAAGGAACGGTTAGAGAAGAGTGCACGGAGCAACACCATTGACGAATTTAAATTCACATATGATGACTGTGTTCAGGATGCTCTGGTGGAAGGATATGATCAGAATGTAGATTTCTATACTTTGCTGTTAAATAATGAGGAAGTACGTGCCAAATTTGCAACGGTCTTTATGGCCGAAATATATCGGATCTTGCGTGGTGAAGGTAGTGATAATGAATGATTCAGAAGGGGGGCTTCGGTGAATGCTGAATAGAGAGAATCCCTTCAAAGTTTTTGTCGAGGATTTTGAAGTTGAAGCCGAGGCTTTCCTTAGAAAGTACCAGTGTGAGGACGCTATAGAAAACCCTCAGCCAATTCCTATAAGAGATATTGCAACTCGTCTGATGTCGCTTGCGATCATCGATTCAGAGTGCTTGTCATTGGATGGGAGCGTTCAAGGTGCCATCACGTTCACAAAAGGAATCGTAGATGTTTACGATTGGACGACGGAGGACTATATTGGTTATCCGGCAGACGGGCCGTCGCTGTTTATTGATTCTGATATTATTAACGAAGGCAGAATAAACAACACGATTGCGCATGAGTGCTATCACTGGTGGAGGCACAGAAACTACTTCAACTACAAAAGGACACACGAAAACAGTGTGGAATTTGGTATTCGATGTGATCGGAGGATGCCCAGACGAAATGTGGGATCAGGGCAGTGGACTGATGTTGAACGCATGGAGTGGCAGGCGCGAACCATCGCTCCTAAGATTCTTATGCCTCGTCATGCCACAAAAAAGATAATTGACCAGCTCTATATTGAGATCGTTCCTCCCGGAGGTTATTCAGCCAGAAAAGAGGTTACCGAAGTAGTCATTGAGCGGCTTTCCGAATTCTATAAAGTATCAAAGCAGTCCGCAGCTATCAGGATGGTTGAACTTGGTTATCAGGAGGCTCAAGATTACTGTACTACTGATTTTAATCCTGAAGGAGCTGGAAAAAACAGAAGACGGTCAAATGCTGTAAAGCATCAACAGCCAATTACTCAGCAAGATGCTTTTAAGCTATATCTGGAAAACGATTTCTTTAGGGCTATTATTGACACAGGTGCATTTTACTTTGTAGACGGATTTTTTGTGCTGAAGAATGACCAGTACATTTCATATGAGAACGGCAAGCCTACCTTAACGAATTATGCGAAGTCTCATCTTCATGAATGTACAATCGATTTCTCCAGTAAGCTCTTTGGAGAGGCATATCTGATCCATGATGCGTCTGCGCATATGATGTATCGGTCAGATACTATTTTCAAA
>CACZQU010000460.1 GCA_902783305.1 uncultured Lachnospiraceae bacterium
ATGCCCGCATCGACTCATTCCTCCGCCTTGCCTGGACGAATTTATCCTACGTCATCTGTGCAGGTTATTTATGCACAGCTCCTAAGGCACTGTAATTAAATTCCACCGCCCTCTGACTTGTCTTCGTAAGCATCTGCTGCGTTGTCGTCAGTTGGCGATGAAAGATCCAGAAAGTAACGATAATTCATTGATCACACAGCTCCCTGGACAGGTATTCCAGGGCAGCAGAGGGTTATGTATGGTTTTTCATTCTCTGTCATTCCTGATTTTTTTTCCGGTAGTTGTTCTGGTGTATTATTTCCTTCCTCCTAAGCGCCGGCATCTGTGGCTGCTGGCCGCTAGTTATTTCTACTACATGTGCTGGAACATCCGCTATGCATTGCTGATGCTGCTGTCGACCTTCATCACTTATATCAGCGGGATCTGGATGGAGCGGATCAGAAGAAGGAACTGGAACCGGAGGAAAAAAACGCTGCGGAAAAAATGGGTCGTGTTTTTAAGCTTTTTCCTCAATCTGTCGATCCTGTTTTTCTTTAAATACTATAATTTTGCCGCAGACCTGCTGAACGGTGCTTTCACCGCTCTGCAGAACACCATCCGGCTTCCGTCCCTTGATCTCCTTCTTCCGGTAGGGATCTCCTTCTATACGTTCCAGGCGCTGAGCTATACGGTGGATGTCTATCGGGAAGATATTTACGCCGAGCAGAATTTCTTCCGTTATGCTCTGTTTGTCTCCTTCTTCCCGCAGCTGGTAGCCGGGCCTATTGAGAGATCCAAGGATCTTCTGGTTCAGCTTGCCACGCCGAAGCGGTTTGATTATGAGCAGGCCAGGGAGGGACTGCTTCTCATGATCTGGGGCTTTTTCATCAAGCTTGTCATTGCGGACAGGATTGCCGTATTTGTCGATGCCGTCTATGCGGATACTTCCACGTATACGGGCTGGTACCTGATTCTGGCGACCTTCCTTTTTAATTATCAGGTTTACTGTGATTTTGCGGGGTATTCCACCATTGCTCTGGGGGCGGCCAAAATTATGGGATTTCAGCTCACAGAAAATTTTAATGCCCCTTATCTTTCCCGTTCCATGGGAGAATTCTGGAGGAGATGGCACGTCTCCCTGGGAACCTGGTTCCGGGACTATGTCTATTTTCCCCTTGGCGGCAGCCGGAAGGGAAAGCTGAAAAAATACAGAAACCTGATGGTGGTTTTTCTTTTGTGTGGTCTGTGGCACGGAGCCAGCCTTACCTATGTCGTGTGGGGCGGCCTCAACGGATTATATCAGGTTCTCGGTGACCTGCTTAAGCCTGTGCGGGACTTTATCGTAAAGCTCCTCCACATCCATCGGGATACCGTGGGACATCAGGTGTTTCAGGTGATTGTGACCATGATCCTGATCAGCTCCTTTGTTCCCTTTTTCCGTGCTTCCAGCCTGGAGGAAGCCTGGGAAATCTACCGGTCGATGTTTACCGTCGGTAATATCTGGATCCTGTTCGACGGCTCCCTTTATACCCTGGGGCTGGACGAGCCGAACTTCCGCCTGATGCTGCTGAGCATCGCTGTACTGATTTTCGCGGATCTGTGCAGATATCACAAGATATCCATTTCAAAAACCATCCTGGCCCAGGATGCCTGGATCCGCGGGCTTTGCTTTGGTCTCGCCGCCAGTGCCGTCCTTCTTTTCGGAATGTGGGGACCTATGGTGGACAGCTCCGCGTTTATCTACTATCAGTTTTGACACTTTTCTTCCACCGTCCGGTCCTGTCTGACGACACGTGTGAGACATGGACCGGACAATTCCTGAGGAGTATTTATGAGAACAGTACTGGGACGGTTTTTCTCTGCCGTCATCGCGGCGGGAATGATCTTCTGCCTTTTTCATTTCGGCGGTTCAATCCTGAGACAGACATCGAACGATACCCTTGTCCTGCAGGTAGAGACCTTTCATTCTCTGCCGGAATATTCCCTGGACGTCATCGTATACGGGTCAAGCAGAGCATGGCGTAACGTCAATGTCATGACAATGTACGAAAAATACGGAATCGGTGCCTATAATTACGGAAGCAGCTGGCAGCATTTCAATACGACAGCTTTGTATTTCTATGATTCGCTCCTGACACAGTCTCCCAGAGTGGCGGTGATTGAAACCAGCATGGTAGACAAAATGCTCCCCGATGAGGACATGGATGCGGAGGTTCTGGCAACCATGCCTATCCGGAATACTTCCTGGAAAAGGCAGTACCTCAGAGAATGCTTCGGCAACGATATCAATCAGTATCTGGCGTATTACATCCCGTTTGTGTCCTTCCATGCAAACTGGACAAGCCTGAGCAGAAACAGCTTTATGGATAACGGCAGCCCGAAGGATTTTCTCGCCCATATGGGCTATCATGACCTCGCTTCGGTCCAGGAGCCTCAGACTCTCAAAGTAAAGCTGTATGACGAAAAAAAGTTTGAACAGTATGAACTCCCGGAACGCTCCCTTCAGGTTCTGGATGATATCCTGCAGACCTGCAGAAATCACAGGATCAAGGTCATCTTTTTTACCGCCCCCTACCGGGATGAATATCATTACCGGGACGCAATGACCGCTTATGCCCGGGACAACAACTGCATCTATCTGGACATGTTTGAAAAGCTGGAGGACGCCGGAATTGATCCTGCCACGGATTTCTGGGACACCGGCCATTTAAATAACAGTGGAGCAAGTAAGCTGGGCGATTATATCGGGCAGGTGATTACCGACAATTATCTTATTCCGGACATGCGGACCGTGGAAGGGAATCTATGGTCACAAAGCCCCCTCCTGTCGGAAAATCAGCCTGAGGATCAATCCGGAGAGCCGTCAGAGGAGGATTTGGTGACGGATGCTGAGTGACGCCTGACGGTTCTGTCCCCTGATCTGCTGTCCCCCTGCCTTGCAGGGGGATTTTCTTATGCTGTGGCAGCTCCGGTCTGTTCCGCCGGGAAACAGAAAAATCGTTAATGTGGCTGTGTTCACGCGTTAACCGGTAATGCCGCGCAAAGGCAAATGAAGGTTCGTCCATGAACGATGATTCATTCATCGCATGCACTGTAACTTTTTATTGCTTCTTGACAGGTATACCCAGAGATGATACACTTTTTCTATGTATTTTGCTGTATTTCGGCGTATTCTGAAGGGAGAATTCCATGCAGGATGCCAAATCAGCTGTCAACGAACTAACGTAAAAGGAGGTATCACATCATGGCAAAAAAAGAAGGCGGAGGTGCATTTGCAGTCGCCCAGCAGATCGGTAAGTCATTATTCCTTCCGATTGCGGTATTACCCCCAGCCGGTATCCTTCTCGGTATCGGCAGCTCCTTCACCAACCCCACCACGATCGCAACATACGGCCTGACCGGCATTCTCCATCCGGGCACGTTCCTCTATGGCTTTATGCAGATGCTGAACGGTGCAGGTAATGCGATCTTCAGCAATCTGGCGCTGATTTTCGCCCTTGCGGTTGCTCTGGGCATGGCCAAAAAGGAAAAAGGTGTCGCCGTCATGTCCGCCGGCATCTTTTATCTTGTCATGCTGACCACCATGAATGTATTCCTGCAGATCACCGGCCAGATCGTGGACGGCGTGATCCAGCCGGGGGTCAAGGACGGCGCCATTGCTTCCGTGCTTGGTATCCAGACCCTGCAGATGGGTGTGTTCGGAGGTATTCTCGCCGGTTTCCTGGCCGCTACTCTCTGTAACCGCTTCTACAAGATGGAGCTTCCCAGCGCCCTGGCTTTCTTTGCCGGCACGCGTTTTGTTCCTATCGTATGTATGGTCTGCGGCATGCTGACCGGCGCGATCATGTTTATCGTGTGGCCGATTATCCAGAGCGGCATCTATGCTCTTGGCGGCATCGTCCAGGCGGCGGGTTACTTCGGAACCTTTATTTACGGATGTATCGAGCGTGCGTTGATTCCCTTCGGCCTTCACCATATCTTCTATATGCCCTTCTGGCAGACCGGTGTAGGCGGATCCATGATGATCGATGGTGTCCTGGTAGAGGGTGCGCAGAATATTTTCTTCGCCCAGCTGGCTTCCCCGGAAACCACCAAGTTCTCCATCGACGCGGCCCGATTCCTGGTCGGCAAGTACCCCTTCATGATGGGCGGACTTCCCGGCGCA
>CACZQU010000461.1 GCA_902783305.1 uncultured Lachnospiraceae bacterium
AAGCCTCTGGATGGCCAGCCGGTTATATTTCTGATCCAGGAAAAAACCGGTTTTCTGACCATTCTCCACATCCACCTCATAGCGAACGCCATTCTCCACAATCTGAACCATGGTGGGAAAAGGCTCTCCCAGAAATCCTTTAAAAAGCTCCATTCCCTCCTGCAGGCGGACCTTGGCATCGCTTCTCTCATAGATGCCCCTGATCACGATACCGTCCTCTTTCAGTATTTCCACAAGAAGCTGAACGATCTGCGCCTTCAGACGATCGATTCCCAGAGCCAGCGACTGGACAACAAGTACATCGCTGAATTTGTCCACCACCAGTCCCGGCAGGAAATCTGCTTCCCCGAATACCAACCGGCAGGCAGCAGTATCTACTGTCTTTTTCCGGTAATCCCAGGCAGCTTTCAGTCTTTTTCTCAAAAAACCGGCATCGATTTCCTCCCCGTCATTGCGGGTCAGCATCCTTACCCGGATCCTGGAACGGGAATTGATGAATCCTTTTCCCATCGGATAACCGGCAAAATCATGAACCCGGACTATCTCTCCATCGGTAAAGCTCCCCATTACAGAAGCGATTTCATTGTCGTAAATCCACATACCTCCGGATTTCAGCAGCCTTCCTTCTCCCTTTTTCAAGCATACGACCGCTTCTCCCATCACACCGCTTTCCTTTCCATATACTAAACTGAGGGGGCTTGCAGCCCCCTCAGTCTCTTGTTCAATATACTTCCCATTCGCCTTCCGCTCCGTCTACTTCCAGGCTGTCCTCTCCATAACCGGAATCGCTGTCAGTATCTTCGCTGTAGCTGTCATTTTCATAGTTTTCATCTGCGCCATAGTTGTCCGTACCGTAGTCATCTGCAGCAGTGTAAGTGTCATTGCTGTAGCTGTCCGTACCGTAAGAAGCAGAGTCCTCTGCCGCATTGGTCCCCTCAGCACCGTAAGTACTGCCATCCGCCTGTCCGGCACTGTTCCCGGAAGCAGAGCCAGTCTGGCTTCCATAGATCACGGATGAGCTTTCCCCGTAAAGGTTCTCAAAGAACTGCAGGGTATCCTGATACAGCTTGTCGCAGTCCGCTTTGCCTACCTTAGAAAGAACGGCGTCAGGAGAAGAGCTGCCAAACAGGCCTGCCTCCTTGCCGAAAATCTTTTTCAGCGCTTTTGCCATCTGATTCAGCTCATCGCTTGCATATTCATCCGTAAAGCTCAGGGAGAACCCTTCACCACCGGACTTCAGAATATTGTAGTATTCCTGCATCACCTTTGCGGTAAGCTTGCTTCCCGTCTCCGGGTCAATGTAAACGCCGCTGCCTGCCATGGACATAAGATCCGGATAGGAAGCCGCGCTCTCACCTTCATATTCCACCAGGCAGAAATGATATGCCTGCGTGTAATCTGCGGTCTGCTGCGCATCAAGAGAGCTCAGATCCGCTGCGGAGGGATCGAATTCCTTTGAAGCAGAACTGGTGTCATCACTGCCGGTAATGTCATCCCACTGCTCATCTTCCCCGGATTCCTGGCCGCTTTCATTCTCAGGCTCCTCAGTACTGTCATTTTCAAACCAGCTGTCCGATTCATCTTTCTGGTCCGCGCTGTCTTCGTCACCTGCGTCAAAAATATCCCATCCGTCGGAATCCTGTTCTGTTTTCTGAGCGTCAGAATCCTGGGAAGGTGTCATGTCGACCATATCGTCATCTTCCCCGCTGTCATCCTGACTGTCAAACATGGTGAACCAGCCGTCATCTTCTTTCTCTTTGTCTTCCTCTTCCTCTTCACCGGAATCTTCCACCGTTTCCGCAGTCATAAAGGATTCATCTGTCGCGCTGGTGATGACATCGTCACCCAGGATCTCTTCATCCAGGTCAAACATGATACTGTCTTCATCCACTGCTTCCGCGTCATTTTCCTTCTTTGACAGGGGATCCTTCTCCGCTTCCTGGAAAAGATCCGGTTCTTCCTCCTCTTCCAGGGCGCCGGCTACATTGTTATCGATCATGAG
>CACZQU010000462.1 GCA_902783305.1 uncultured Lachnospiraceae bacterium
CAGAATGGAGAAATCGGTAGACTATAATGCGACAGGAGAAATCAGAATAGAAATGAACCTGGAGGATGAAGCCAGATATCAACCTGCAATAGTCAAAGAGGAGGTTTGCCTTGAAAAAGAAATGGAAACACCAACACAGAAAAATCAGTCTGAGCGTTTCACTGGCCGTTTTCCTGTCATTTGGTCTTCTGACCGGCACCTGCGCCGGTGAAGAGGAAGTTCCGGCACCTGATCTTGATTTCTCGTTTGAAAGTCAGGAACAGGCATATGACGAGTATGCGGAATACGCTGAAGAACCGGAGGAATACGCTGAGGAACCGGAGGAGTATGCAGAGGTGCCGGAGGAAAACGCCGGGGAGACAGAGGAAGCCTCAGGAGATGATTCGGACAGTGGTGAATATCACACGGAAAATTATTACGAAGAACCGCAGACGAATTCCGTCGAGGGCTGGCCGAAGGGTCCCCTGGTGGAGGGAAAAGCCGCGATCCTGATGGATCTGGACACGGACGCGATTCTATATGCAAAAAATATTGACACGAAGTGCTATCCTGCCAGTATCACAAAGCTTCTTACCGGACTGATTGCCTGTGAAAATCTGAATCCTGCCGACAGCTTTGTGATGTCTGAGACAGCCGCCTATGGAATCGAGCCGGGAAGCTCCTCGATATACGGGGATGTCGACGAGGTTTTTACGGTGGAGCAGGCGCTGATGGGTCTGATGCTTGAATCCGCGAATGAGATGGGGATGGCCCTGGCTGAGCAGACCAGCGGTTCTGTCAAAAAATTCGCGGAGCTGATGAACCAGAGAGCGAGGGAACTGACCTGCAGCAACTCCCATTTCAACAATCCCCATGGACTGCACGACGAAGAACACTATACGACAGCCAGGGATATGGCAAAAATAGCAAAAGCCGGATGGCAGAACCGGACCTTCCGCAGATATTTTACGACGGATTATTATGAAATCCCGCCTACCAATATCATGAAAGAAACCCGCTATCTGCTCAATCATCACAAGATGATGCCCGGAAGGGATTACGCCTATGAGGGCGTTGTGGGAGGAAAAACCGGCTATACGGATCAGTCGGGAAATACTCTCGTCACCTTTGCCAGAAGAGACAATATCAGCCTGGTCTGCGTCGTTCTCGGTTCGATTAACGGAGCCTACGAGGACACGACTGCCTTGCTGGATTACGGCTTTGACAATTTTGAACATTTAAATATGAAGGTGCCTCTCCAGCCGGAGCTTCCCTCCCTGGACGCGGAGCAATATTTGCTGAAGGACAACGGGGGTCCCTATGCGTTCCAGTACCGCACCCGTGTGTTTGTCACGGTGCCCAAAGGAACAAAAAGATCCGCGCTTTTGCGTAAACAGAGCACTTTGGCCAATTCCGCGGGTCCGCTGCGGATCAAGAGCAAGTATTATCTCAACGGTCAGATGACTGGCTGGGGCATGCAGTATGAGGTACAGATCCTGGATGGATTACTGACCATTACGGATCCGGAGGTTCTTTCCGCATGATCGGCCAGGAGAGAGCCGGGCAGCGCCAACTGGTGACCACGAAGCAGAACCGGTTTCAGACGGGTCAGATGGTCAGGTTAATTTAACAGATCCTTACCGTCGGCGACATAAGGCGCTTGAGGGTGAGCGGCGAAGGAGCGTGAAACCGCCCGCTTTTAAAGCAAAAAGACGGCAGCTTCCTATGACTGGGAAGCTGCCGTCTGAGTATCAACTCTGCGGTTAAGCGGGTTATTGATCCTGCCGTAGATCAGCGCAAAAATCAGGCCGACCAGGACAGCAGCCAGCAGAATCGTCCTAAGCACCATCAAAAACTTTCTCATTCTTCTCCTCCCGGACATTTCCCGTCCTCTCTGCCATTCCTCCTTAAGCCTGCGCCCTCTTTGCGGGTTCAACGCTATAGAAAACCGCGGCCTGTAATCAGTATAGCATATTGACATAACAATTTCAATCCACGCTGATACAATAGGTCACAGCTTATTTTCCTTTCTTTTCCTTCCACATTTCCTGTTTTTCCAGAAGCTCCAACATTTCCTGCTCTTCGACAATCCGCAGGGTTTTCACCGCAAAATACTTGTCGGCCTGGGTATGCCGGATACGAATCCGCCCGGCGACGAATCCGTGCTCCGGGCACCGGGAAATCTGGAGGTATGACCTGGCACTGGTCATAAACCAGGAGGGCTTCTTTCTGTCATCTCCCTCCGCCGGGACAGGCAGGGTTTCTCCTCCACAGACGGGACAATGGATTCCGGAGATGTCTTTATCGCACATGACTCGCTCCCGGTTTCCGAATTCCCGGGAAATCAGTCTTTCCTGTCCTCCGCTGAAAAAATGGAATTCCTCCTTTTTGTCCCTGGGATTCTGAAAGACATCAACGGACTCGTATCCTTTCAGATACGCCTCGTCGATCTGCTGAAAGATCCTGGCTGTGTATGCGGCATCAGAGAGCGCGCGGTGAAAGCCCTGATCCTTAGGGAGATTCAGCTGCTCAATGACGGCCTTTAACGACCGCCTTTCTTTTCCATCCTCAAAAGAAAAGCTGTACAGCTTCTGGACATCATAGTAGATAAGCGGCCCGGGAAGCAGATCCAGAAGATAATAGTACTTCATATTCCGCTGGAGCTCCGTCAGATCCTGCTTTGCCCAGGTACAGAAGCGGAAATCCTCACCGCACCAGTTGATAAAATCCTCCGCTGCCTGCGGGAAAGGTACTCCTTTTCGAAGCTCTTTATAATCAATGTGGATCACCTGATGGACACTGTCCTGGATCCAGTGGTATACGCCAGGCTTGATCAGCCGGTGGAAGGTATCCATCTCCCTCCGGTTTTCATCCAGCATTACCGCCCCGATCTCAATGATTTCAAAAGGCAGCATCGGGTTTGGTCTGCGTTTTTCATTCGGATTCTGGTTCCATTCCAGATCCAGGACAATATACTTCATGTTTCAGGGTTCTCCTTCTGCTATCCTCTGGTTTGCGACAATTCACAGTATATCAGATCCTTTTCATGAAGTCCAGTTGCATAGCCGGAATTGCACGCAGGGAGGTTGGATATCGTAACAATTCACGG
>CACZQU010000463.1 GCA_902783305.1 uncultured Lachnospiraceae bacterium
ATATAGGGGCGTGCAAAGAATCCATCACTCCACTTGCGAGCAAGCTCGCAGTGGAGCATGGCTTTTTGCACTGGAGTCATAAATACGGAACAGTTGAATTTATGCGCCAAGCCTTTCCAGCGTTTCCTGCATGACGCGTCTGGTGTATTCCCCCAGGTGCTTTCGCTCTTCCTTGCTGAAGGACATGGGATCGATCGGCTTTCCGTACTCCAGCGTGACATGAGCCTGGCGGATGGAGGGGAACTGCTTTTCAAAGATATCAGCGGTATGGGTCATGCAGACCGGGATGATCGGGCAGCCGGTGCGCTGGGCGATTTTGAAGCTGCCTTCATGGAATTCCAGAAGATCGGATTCCTTTTCATTCGTGTTGCGGGTTCCCTCCGGGTAGATAAAAACCGACGCGGTACCGCTCTTTACCAGATCGATGGCCTGCAGAATGGTCTGGGCTCCCTGCCGCAGATCCTTTCTGTCGATGAAAAGACACCGGGAAAGCTTCATCCATGCGGTGAGAAGCGGGATCCTTGACAGCTCGATTTTGGCGATAAACCCGGTAGGAAAGGGAACCCGGGGATAGGTCAGGATAATATCAAATATACTTCTGTGGTTGCCGATATACAGGACAGGCTGGTTCTTTGGGACATTTTCTTCCCCGATAACGGTCATTTTGACTCCGGCGAAAAAGATGATGACTCGTAAAGCCCGCCGGATCCAGAAAAGAGCATATCGGTCCCGGGCTTTGGGACTGCGCCTGCCGATCAGCCATGCGATCAGAAGAAGAGGAAGCGAAAGAATCAGCATGAGTACAGCCGACAGGGCACACAGGATAAACCGGATCATAGGTAAC
This sequence comes from uncultured Lachnospiraceae bacterium, assembly GCA_902783305.1. Taxonomy (GTDB): domain Bacteria; phylum Bacillota; class Clostridia; order Lachnospirales; family Lachnospiraceae; genus Blautia_A. The sequence goes on from CACZQU010000463.1 coordinate 845, forward strand.
CTCCTGAAAGATATTCTGTAACAAAAACGACAGTCTCACAGAGTCATAGCAGAAGTATACAATATCCGGAACGGATAGTTCAGTCCTTCTGCGTATGCCGCGCGGAACAATCCGCAGGAGACACTTTGCTCTGCAGGCATCTGTCTGTTTCCGCGCTGAGATTTCTCATATCTGCGGTTCCGCCAGAACCAGGTCCGCGTACCGGACAGTCGCCATGGCGTCTTTTGCGTAGCAGTCCGCGCCGATCTGGTCCGCGTAAGCCTGGGTCAGGACCGCCCCGCCCACGACGACTTTTGTGTCGGGTTTCTGTTCCCGGAGAAGACGTATGGTCTCTTCCATACTGGGAACGGTAGTCGTCATCAGAGCCGATAATCCGACCAGCCGGATTTCCTCTTTCCGGGCGGTGTCTACGATCGTCCGGGGATCGACATCCTTGCCCAGATCCAGAACCTGATATCCGTAGTTTTCCAGCATGACCTTTACGATATTCTTGCCGATGTCGTGGATGTCTCCCTTGACAGTGGCCAGGATCAGCCGTCCCTTGCTGCTCGAAGGTGCGTCCGCCAGGGCCTCCTTGACGGCTTCGAAGGCGCTTTTGGCAGCCTCCGCGCTCATCAGGAGCTGGGGAAGGAAAAAGGTTCCCTTTTCAAATCCTTTTCCGACAATATCGAGCGCCGGAACGATCTCATCGTTTATCACCAGGAGAGGAGGCTTTGCAGCCAGGCTGCTTCTGGCGGCTTCGGCAGCTTTGCTGCTCATGCCGTGGATGATGGCGTCAGCCAGGGCGGATTTTCCCCCGCTTCCTTCCTCAGGATGACCGGCCGCAGATGTGCCCGGCACAGTGCCGGGGGCTGCCGGATTCGGCTTGTAGTCCTGATAAGCACCGATAAAACCGGAAAAATTCGGATCACGGCCGGTAAGAGCCAGGTATGAGCGATAGGACTGCATCATGCTGCCGCTCATGGGATTCATGATGGCGAAGGACAGCCCATCGGCAAGAGCCATGGACAGAAAACAGGAATTGATCAGATCCCGGGCAGGCAGGCCGAAGGAGATATTGGAAACGCCCAGTATCGTGTGAAGACCTTTTTCGTGCCGAAGACGACGGATCGTTTCCAGGGTGGTCAGTGCACCTTTGGGGTCGGAGGAAACGGTCATAGCCAGACCGTCAATGACGATATCCTCCGGTGGGATTCCGTAGGATAAGGCTGTCCTGCAGATTTTATCCGCGATACGCAGCCTTCCTTCAGCGGTTTGCGGTATTCCGTCTTCGTCCAGGGGAAGGCCGACCACTACGCCCCCATATTTCCGGACCAGGGGGAAGACGGCATGCATGATTTCGTCTTTTCCGTTTACGGAATTGATCAGAGCCTTGCCGTTGTATACCCGCAGAGCCTTTTCCATTGCCGAGGGATCGGAGGTGTCGATTTCCAGAGGAAGAGGCGTCACGCTCTGCAGCTTTACGACGGCTTCCTCCAGCATGGAAGGCTCGTCGATGTCCGGAAGCCCCAGGTTGACATCGAGGATATGAGCGCCTGCTTCCTCCTGCTTTAATCCTTCATTCAGAATATAATCCATATCGTGGCTGCGCAGGGCCTGCTGGAATTTCTTTTTTCCGGTGGGATTGATGCGCTCCCCGATGAGCAGAGGGGAATCTGCCGGGTTTACTGTCCGGCAGAAGGAGGAAACGACGGTACGGTGCTTCCGGACCGGAGGCTGGAACGGCAGCTTGGACACTTTTGCGATGGTCTGCCGGATATACTCCGGAGTTGTCCCGCAGCATCCCCCGCAGGCATGGATTCCTGTGCGGGCGATCTGCTCCATCGTGGATGCGAATTCCTCCGCGCTGACATCGTAGGTGGTTTTTCCGTCCCTCATGACCGGAAGCCCGGCATTTGGGTTGACGATGACGGGAAGTGAGGAGGCTTCGACGAAACGGCGGGCGATGGGAAGCATCTGGGAGGGACCCAGCGAACAGTTTACACCAAGAGCGTCTACGCCGAGCCCTTCGAGCATCGCTGTCATGGACTCCGGCGTTCCTCCTGTCAGCATTTTTCCGTCCTGGTCAAAAACCATGGTGACAAAGACCGGGAGATGGCAGTATTCTTTTGCGGCAAGGACGGCAGCCTTGGTTTCATAGGAATCGTTCATCGTCTCGATCATGACGAGATCTGCTCCGGCGGCTGCGCCGGCCTGTATCGTTTCGCCAAAGAGGGAAACCGCGTCCTCGAAAGCCAGGTCTCCCATCGGTGCGAGAAGCTTGCCGCACGGACCGATATCCAGGGCAACACAGGCGTCTTCGCGTCCTGTCCGCCGCCTGGCTTCGAGTGCCAGCCTGACGCCGCTCTCAACGATCTGCTCCAGGCTGTCGGGATACTTCAGGCGGTTGGCGCCGAAGGTGTTGGCGTTGAAAATGTCACAGCCGGCTTCCAGATATCCGCAGTAGAGACGGATGATTTCCTCCGGATGAGTCAGATTCCAGGTTTCCGGAAGCTCTCCCGGAGCAAGCCCCATCTGCTGAAGGATGGAACCGGTTCCTCCGTCAAAAAAAATCCATTGTTTACCGATCCGGTTCAGAATATTCCCTGGCAATCCATAGCCCCCTTTCTTTTCCTTCCGCATATACCGGGAAG
>CACZQU010000464.1 GCA_902783305.1 uncultured Lachnospiraceae bacterium
AGCGCGAAGCGCGGAACAATCCGTTGGAGTCATTTTGCACTGCAACCATTTATTCACCTCCAGCCAGCCTGAATCTGCTCCTAAGGCACTTTTCCGCTCTGCTGCAGAGCTGGTATCCCGGCCGGTGTCAAATGCGTGCCAATGCCACGCAGCACCCTTATGATGGGAGGGGCTGAATAGTAGCGCACGACAATCATATCTGACAGGAAAGAAAAATTATGGGAAGTTATTTATTAGGAATCGACCTGGGAACCAGCGCCTGCAAGGCGGCTGTTTTTGACCGGGAGGGAAATGTCATTGCGGCTTCCAACGCAGACTACCCTGTTTATTATCCCAGACAGGGATGGGCGGAGCAGGATCCGCAGGAGTGGTGGACAGGCGTATGCTGCGCACTGCAGAAAATCTGGGACAGCGGGAAAGTGAGACCGCAGGAAATCGCCGGTATCGGCGTGGACGGACAGAGCTGGTCAGCGGTGGCCATTGACCGGTCAGGCAGAAGCTTATGTCCGACGCCGATCTGGATGGATTTCAGAGCCCAGGAAATCTGCGATAAGGTAAACCGCCGGATCGGAAAGGAGCGGATCTTTGAGCTGGCCGGAAACGCGATGCTTCCGTCTTATACAACACCGAAGGTTCTGTGGTACGAGGAAAACCTTCCGGAGGTTTATTCCAGGATCGACAAAATTCTTCAGTGCAACGGATATCTGGTTTACCGTCTGACAGGGGAGATTACACAGGACATCTGCCAGAGCTACGGATGGCACTGCTTTGACATGAGAAAGGGCAGGTGGGATCTGGAGATGGCCCGGGAGATCGGCATTCCGGAAAAGCTGCTGCCGGACATCGTGAACTGCGATACGGTTGTGGGCAGTGTCAGTGCGGAAGCGGCCGCGCAGACAGGGCTGTCCCAGGGAACTCCTGTGGTCGCCGGCGGACTGGACGCTGCCTGCGGAACCCTGGCTGCCGGAGTACTGCATGAAGGAGAGACTCAGGAGCAGGGAGGCCAGGCAGGAGGCATGAGCATTTGCCTGGAGCAGTACCGGGCGGACCCGAGACTGATCATGAGCTTTCACGTGATTCCCGGAAAATGGCTGCTCCAGGGAGGCACTGTCGGCGGGGGCAGCGTGATGCGATGGTTTGAACATGAGTTCGCGGATTATGAGAGAAGCCGGACGGCACAGTGCGGGAAGTCTTCCCTGGACCAGCTGAACGAGCTTGCGGCGGCGGTACCTCCGGGATGCGAGGGGCTGACCTTCCTTCCTTATCTCTCGGGGGAGCGGACGCCGATCTGGGATCCGGATGCGAAGGGTGTTTTCTACGGCCTGAGCTTTGCCAAGACGAAGGGACATCTGGTCAGAGCCTGCATGGAGGGTGTGGCATACGCCCTGCGGCATAATCTGGAGGTTGCCCGGGAAGCGGGAGCCGACGCAAGAGTGCTCCGCGCGGTAGGCGGCTCTTCCAATTCCCTTCTGTGGACGCAGATGAAATCGGATGTGACCGGATGCCCGGTGATTGTTCCCTCTTCTGATACGGCGACGACAATGGGAGCGGCGCTTCTGGCCGGGGTCGGCTGCGGGATGTACAAGGACTATGAAGAGGCGGTCGGCCTGACGGTAAAACAGACCCGGTCCCATGAGCCGGACCATACGGTGAAGGAAGCTTATGACAGGGGCTATGAAGCGTACCGCGCGTTATATGAGACGCTGAAGGATTATATGAAAAAATACTGATGCGGAATCCTCCTTTTGACAGCACAGTGCGGGAGATTCCGGGAAGGAGACGTAAAAATGGCAGTTAAAATGAAGGCAGGCGTAGTCCATGCCAGAAATGATATCCGTTATGAAGAGATCGACAAGCCGGCCGCAGAACCGGGGAAGGTACTGGTAAAAGTAAAATATACCGGAATCTGCGGTTCTGACGTACCCAGGGTCAATGGCGATGCCTGCCATTTCTTCCCGAATGTTCTGGGGCATGAGTTTTCGGGTGTCGTGGAGGAAGTCGGGGAAGGCGTAACCAATGTGAAGCCGGGTGACAGGGTAGCCGGGCTGCCGCTGGTACCCTGCATGAAATGCGACGATTGCCTGAAGGGAGACTATTCCCTATGCAAACACTACAGCTTCATCGGATCCCGCCAGTTCGGAAGCTTCGCCGAGTATGTGGCGGTTCCGGCTGCGAATGTCATTCCCTTCGATGAGAGCGTAAGCTTTGAAAAGGGCGCTTCCTTTGAACCGGCCACCGTGGCTTTGCATGGGCTGGAGAGAACGGGGTATAAAGGCGGCCGTACGGTGGCTATCCTGGGTGCCGGCACCATCGGGATGATGACGATGCAGTGGGCGAAGATTTTCGGGGCAGCCAAGGTGGTGGTTTTTGATATTGCCAAAGAGAGGCTGGACTTAGGACTCAGCCTGGGCGCGGATGCCGGGATCAACACATTGGAAGAGGACTTCATGGAAAAGGCTATGGCTCTCACCGACGGCAAGGGGTATGATTATGTCTATGAGACCGCGGGAAACACGGTCACGATGAAGATGGCTTTTGCCCTTGCGGCGAATAAAGCCGGTGTGTGCTTCATCGGGACGCCGACCCGTGAAATGACCTTTACCGTGGGAGAATGGGAAAACATGAACAGGAAGGAATTCACCCTGACCGGGTCGTGGATGTCTTACTCTGCTCCGTTCCCGGGTCACGAATGGAGCCTGACCGCCCATTATTTCTCCACAGGAGAGCTGAAATTTGATGATTCTTTCATTTACGCAAAGATGCCGCTGTCTGAGATTGATCAGGCCTTTGAACTGTACAAAACTCCCGGAACGGTGAAGGGAAAGATTCTGATCGACAGTGAGAAATGAGCGGTCACTGTTCCTCCGGGCTGACTCTCCATATACGGTATCGTTATCAGCAACCGATGCCGGGCTGAAAAAAATACACAGATTATATTACCTGATTTTATTTAAAATGCCATGTTGACATCTGCCAGGCAAGTGTTTATAATAAAGTCAATTAGAGAAATGATTTTACAAAATTAGTAGTGTTAATTGCCGCAGACAGAAGGCAGCAAAAGATGACTGAAGAGGCAACAAAAAGGCAACACCATGCAACGCAAATTAAGGAGGTTCAGACATGGGAATTGTTGAGAAAATGAGACTGGACGGCAAGAAAGGCTTCGTGACCGGCGCTGCCCGCGGCATCGGTAAGTGTACTGCTACGGCCTTTGCGGAGGCTGGCGCAGACGTGGCTATCGTTGATCTTGATATCGAAGTGGCCGAGCAGACGGCTAAAGAGATTGCTGAGGCGACCGGACGCAAGGTCATTGCCCTCAAATGTGACGTAACCAGTGAAGAGGATGTTCAGAAGATGGTAGACACCGTGGTTGCCGAGCTGGGCGGCCTGGACTTCTGCCATGCCAATGCAGGGATCTGCATCAACGCTCCGGCAGATGAGATGACATACAAGCAGTGGACAAAGAACATGGATGTCAATCTCAATTCCGTGTTCCTTACCGACACCATTGCGGGCAAATACATGCTGGCTCACGGCGGCGGCTCCATCATCAATACAGCCTCCATGAGCGGCCATATTGTGAATGTACCCCAGCCTCAGTGTGCTTACAACGCTTCAAAAGCTGCTGTTATCCAGCTGACCAAGTCCCTGGCGATCGAGTGGGCAAAGCGCGGCGTGCGTGTCAACTCCATCAGCCCCGGATATATCGGCACCGACCTGGTTCTGAATGCTCCACATCTCAAAGCCCTGATCGAGCAGTGGAATGCCATGGCTCCCATGGGCCGTCTGGGCAAACCCGAGGAGCTGGAGAGCATCTGTGTGTACCTGGCAGGCGATACCTCCACCTTCACCACCGGCTCTGACTTCATCATTGACGGAGCGTTTACCTGCTTCTGATCGGCCAGGCTTACGCCGATCCTGATTTTCCTGAACTTTACGCTTGGGCGCTGTTCGGAAATAACCTGGGAGAGATGCTTCGTATAAGTTCAGTCCTTGAACGGCAGAGGTTGCCGGATATCCTTTTTGCCCCTGAAGGGTACAGGCGTGCCGGACAGGCGGAGCCTTCGGCGGCTGGTATTGTCTGGCTGCCGGAGGTACCCGCCCGGCAACGGCTGAAGCGGAGCAAAGACCGACGCGGTCCGGAGGGAATTTACACAGGCAGATTCCCGGAATTATTGATGAACGGTGCCATAACAAGCGTAAAAATTATAAATTTCATAAAAGGAGAGTGACCACAATGAAAAAAATCTTTGCTTTGATGCTGGCCGGCATGATGCTTATGAGCACCAGTGTTTTTGCGACCGAGGCTGACACCGACGCTACCGAGGGCATCCAGTCTGATGCGGAATTCTATTCCAAGGCTGACCTGTCCGTACTGGAAGGCAAGAAGATCGGTAGCACCATTCAGGATCTGAATAACCCCTATTGGGCTGGCGTTATGACTGCTCTTGACGGCATCCTGACCGAAGCCGGTGCAGATTTCACCATTCTGGGCTGCAACCAG
>CACZQU010000465.1 GCA_902783305.1 uncultured Lachnospiraceae bacterium
GAGCCTGGTCGACATCGACGCCGATCACCTTGCCGTCTACCTTTGCCGCAGCTTCAGCCGCAGAAGTGTAGATGCCGCCGCCGCAGGCAAATACAACCTCTGTGCCGCCGGCATACCAGGTATGCATGGATCCCGTGATATCCGCGTCACTGTAGAACTGGTTGCCATATGCATAGTTGATGGAGACATCCGCGCCGAGCTCCTTCGCCGCCTCGTCAGCGCCCTGTACAAAGCCATAGCCAAAACGGATAACCGCCGGAACCGCCATGCCGCCCAGATAACCGAGCTTGGTATAGCCCATCTTGACCGCGGCATAACCGGCCATATAACCGGAATACTCTTCCTGATATGTCGCCGTAAAGACATTGTCCTCGGAATAGCTGTCCTCACCGGTAGCGCTGGTCAGATCCGCCTCGGAAACGTCAAGGCCGATGAACTTCACATCCGGCTCGAACTCCGCCTGCTCTGCGATCGCTTCGCCAAAAGCGTAGCCAGGCATGACGATGACATTATAATCATCCTCGACAGCCTTGTCGATCATGGCGATACGGCTTGAGGTATTGTCTCCCTCAGGCTTATAATACGTAAAGTCAATGCCGTGCTCATCGCAGTATGCCTTGCAGGCCTGATACGTCGTCTGGTTGAAGGACTGGTCGGTGATATCACCGTAGTCTGTAACCATGGCAACTCTCATCTCTTCGGCGCCTGCGCCAAAGGTGAACAAAGCTGTCGCAGCGGCAACCGCAGCGGCTCCCGCAAGAACCTTCCAAATCTTCTTACTCATAAATGAAGCCTCCTTCTATTTAGGGATTTTTGATCGGTTACAGGATATAGTATAATCTTTTCCTCGTGCAAAGGCAAGTAAAAAAGCACAGTTTTCGCTCATTTTTTAGGCATATTTTACGATAAAGCTGAGGGGAACCTCTGCCTCCCTTCTCTTTTATCCGGAAAAAAATACGGCGCAGCCGGGGCTGCGCCGAGAACGTATACTGAGGGAATAAAATGTTACTGTTCAGCCGTTTCAGATCATGGCTGTTTGCCGATGTAGGCGAGAATACCTCCGTCGACATAAAGGATATGTCCGTTGACAAAATCGGAAGCTTCACTGGCAAGGAACACCGCGGCGCCCATCAGATCCTCCGGATCGCCCCAGCGCTCAGCCGGTGTTTTTGCGAGGATAAAGCTGTCAAAGGGATGACGGCTTCCATCAGGCTGCTTCTCACGAAGAGGAGCGGTCTGGGGTGTCGCGATATACCCCGGCCCGATGCCGTTGCACTGGATGTTGAAGGCACCATACTCGGAAGCGATATTCCTGGTCAGCATCTTCAGGCCGCCTTTGGCGGAAGCGTAGGCGGATACGGTCTCTCTGCCCAGCTCGCTCATCATCGAACAGATGTTGATGATTTTTCCTCTGCGCCGCTCCATCATTCCCGGAAGAACCGCCTTGGCCATGATGAAAGGAGCGGTCAGGTCGATGTCCACCACTTCCCTGAATTCCTCCACCTTCATCTGGGTCATGGGAATCCTTTTGATAATGCCCGCATTGTTGACGAGGATGTCCACCGGTCCCAGATCCTTTTCGATCTTTGCGATCATCGCGGTGACTTCATCCTCCTTTGTGACGTCACAGAAGTACCCGTGAGCGTCGATGCCCTTTGCCTGATAATCCGCAAGGGCCTGCTCCATATGCTTCTCCCCGCGGCAGTTAAACGCAATTTTCGCGCCTGCGGCCGCAAGTCCCTCCGCGATCGCAAAGCCAATCCCATATGCTCCGCCTGTCACCAGGGCGGTTTTTCCTTCCAGGGAAAACTTTTTCATGATATCCATCATCGTTTTTTACCTCATCTATGAATGCAGTGCAAAATGACTTCTGCGGATTGTTCCGCGCTTCTCGCTCCACAGATCCTGGCGTCCTATCGTTTATCCAGGCTGGATAGTCAATCCTGATTTTTCTCAGTTCATTTCTGTTTACGGTTTACCGACAGCACCCTGCATGAACGGATGGTACCGAAACGGCACATTCTCATTCGTCCCCTGCGCAGTGGTACTCATCCCACCAGATTTCCGGTCCCAGTACCTCTTCCCTGGCGTACTCCCCGGCCTCCTGATCGGTAAGCTGCCGGGAAAAGGCGGCTCTTTCCCGCACCCGGGCTCCCGCTCCACAGCTTTGGTACTCTGCCAGGAAAAGCTCCTCATGGGGTTTTCCCCAGTCCTCCCAGCCTTCCCGGGCCACCTGGGCGTCAAGCTCACACCGGAGGAATACCGCCCTGGCATACTCCCGCCAGGGACGTCCCAGGTAAATCCGTCCGGGAAGTCCGGTATGCGTAATACGGCACCGGGAAAAGACCAGACCGTATTTTTGTCCCTGCGCCGTGGAGGATGCCGTGATATAAGCTCCCTGGGGAAGACTTCCCGGCTCCCTGACTTCAATCTCACAGTGTTCAAAGAAAGCCGTAGCGCTGCCGAAAATGAAGTCAATGTTCCCGCTGATCCGGCAGCTCCGGTAGTACTGACGGCCGTTGATCCTCGGCGCGTGCTCCAGAGGTCCTCTAAAGCCTCCGGGTTCGATCTCCTTCGGGGGAAGAGGCCCGCAGAACAGGGTGTCCTGCCAGCCGGTGAGGGTGACTCTTTCAAAGAGGAGCCGGTCTCCGTCCGCATATAAAGCGACAGCCTGCCCGGCAGTCTTTCCCGGTCCTGCCGTGTTTTCAATCGTCAGATCCCTGAGCGTGACATCGTGGGCATGGAGAAACACGGTCTGGGTCCGGAAGGTTCCTCTCTTTTTTCCATCCTCCAGGATTGTCAGCGCGCCAAGGCTTCCCGTGATCCGGACTTCTCCCTCCCCGCTTCCGGCAAGCGTGAGGAAGGACCGGGTAATATTCAGCTGCTCCTCATAAACACCAGGAGAAATCCGGATCTCGCAGGGGGTCTCCGGTTCACTTTCCGAGGCCTTGAGGGCGTCCCGGATGGTACCGAAGATCTGCCGCTCAGGGGAACCGGCATGCTTATCCCGGTCAGGGCTGAGTTGTCCGCCGAAGACCTGCGCGTCAGAGGAAACCGTGTCTGCGGAAATCTTTCCGACGTAAAGTATCATTGGCTGTTTCATCTTTGCCGTTTCCTTACCGGATCTCCAGCATGGGAATTTCATCCATATCGTCGAACGCCTGGTTTTCTCCTCCCATCGCCCAGATGAAGGTATAATTGCTGGTACCGGCTCCGGCATGAATGCTCCAGGAGGGACTGATCACGGCCTCCCCGTTGTGCATGACGATGTGGCGGGTCTCATTTCCTTCTCCCATCATATGGAAGACGACATTGTTTTCGGGAATCTCGAAGTACATATAGACTTCCATTCTTCTCTCGTGGGTATGGACCGGCATGGTATTCCACACGCTTCCCGGCTCAAGAACCGTCATGCCCATAGAGAGCTGGCAGGTTTTCAGGACATCCGGATGGATAAACTGGTTGATCACCCTTTTGTTGGAGGTTTCCATGGCTCCCAGCGGACGCTTGTTGGCCTTCTCAATCGGAATAAACGTGGTCTTGTACGCGCAGTGCGCCGGTGCGCTGACCATGTAGAATTTTGCAGGATTTGCCGGATCATCACTCCTGAAGGTTACCTTCTTTGTTCCCTGGGTAATATACAGGCAATCCTTGTAATTCATGCTGAAGGTCTCGTCATCTGCAGTGACTGCGCCTGGTCCTCCGATATTGAACATGCCGATTTCTCTTCTCTCAAGGAGATAGCCTGTGCCGAAATTCCCCCAGACATCGATCCCTTTGTCGATCGGAACCTCCTCGTTCACCGGCATGCAGCCCATGGTTACCATGCGGTCCACATGGGAATAGACTGCCACTACGGTATCGGGCTGATACAGCCCGGTAATCAGGAATTCATCTCTGAGCTCCTGGGTCGTATATCTCTTTACATCTCTCTGGTTGGCGCTGTATCGGATATCCATATTCATTCTCCTTTTTCTCCTGGAAGATTTTATACCCGCGGGCACAGCTGAATGTCTGCAGGGCAAAGAATCCATCGTTCCGCCCGAAGGCAGTCCCGCAGCGGAGCATGGTTTTTTGCACCGGGATCATCGATGGAAAGGCGGATATTCCCGGGGGCATAAAGCAATCAGGAGCCGCCGGAATTGACAGGCAGCTCCTGTAAACTACGGTTACTTGTCTTCTTCGTCCGAAGGCGCCGGCGGCAGATACGCTTCAAATATATGGGCATAGTATACCGAAAACAGGTACGCCACCAGTCCGACTCCCAGAAATGCCGTAAGATAATTTGCCCAGACGATCGTCTCCACATTCAGGTAGATGAGCACCGCCATCATGATCACCATCTGGATCGTAAATCTGTAATGCTTGATGGCAAGGATGATCGAATAATGAATCGTATTCTTTACCGTGTTGACAAACTTTGCCTGTACGGCAAACACATACAGCAGCGAAAGGCCGTATGGGATGCAGAGGGCGATGGTCACCGCCCAGCCGATCTTGAGGGTGGAGGAATCCGTCTGGTTCCAGTAAATAAGACCCCACCCCAGAAGCGCTCCCACTGCCGCGTATAAAAGCCATATTATTGTTGACTGCCTGAAATTCTCCCGGAAGGAATGAAAGAAATTCGTTGTCGTATATCCGTCATCCTCCCGGAGCTTCATGCAGCTGTAGATCAGAGCGGTCGTGGAAGCTCCGATGGTAATAAGCGGAAGGCTGGTCACCAGCCAGAGCAGATCCAGATACCAGATCTGTCCCAGCTTCAGCACCGCTCTCCATACCGGATTGTCAATACTGAAAAACTTCATTTTCCTGTCCCTCCACGGATACCTGCCGCAGGATCAGCTCCGCCACATTGGAAGCATGGATTGGGCCGCGGGAGATGGGTCTGACGCCCTCCGTCATCGCGGGGATGCCTTCATCAGCCTCCGGGGAAAAATCAAACCGGCAGTTTACCAGGGATACTCTTTCCACCTTCCGCTCGGGAAGTCCCTCGACCCATACCGCCTGCCACCGGCAGTCCCGGCAGTCAAGGTTTTCAAAGTCAAGGCGGCGGATCCAGGGTGTGCTCTCGTCCACCGGGCGCGGACTGCGGTCCTGTACAAAGGAGGAGTGCCCGTCCGGGTCACAATAGTAGAAGCAGTTCACCACCACCGGGGCGCCGACATGATCCATCCCGATATTCCTGAAGGTCACCAGGTCCACGACGGCATTCTCGCCGCGGCCTCTCCTGGTCTTGATCCTCAGACCTCTGTCCGTGTGGGAGAAGACGCAGTCCTCTACCAGTACGTTATTCACTCCACCGGCCATCTCCGAGCCGATCGTCACCGCGCCGTGTCCCTTCTCCAGAAGGCAGTGCCGGATCTGAATGTTTGACGAGGGAGTCCCATAGCGCATCCCCATATAGATCTTGCCCGACTTGATGGCAATACAGTCATCCCCAAGGGAAAACCGCATCCCGTAAATCCTGATTCCACGAGAGGATTCCGGATCCAGTCCATCGGTATTCGGCGAAATCTCCGGGTTTTCCACCCGGGTCCCGAAGAAATCCAGATGATCGGAAAAATAGGGATGAATCGTCCAGGAGGGACTGTTGCAGAATGTCAGTCCCTGTACGGTCACATGGGAACAGCGGTTCAGGAAAAACAGCCTGGGACGGGCCGGAAGCTTTTTGACCCGGTCCTTTCTCCACCAGTTCTGCGGGCCGGCGCACCCGTCGATCCGCCCTTCCCCGTAAAGCAGGACATTGCTCACCCCGTAGCCCGCGACAATCCCGGTATGGCAGGGAAGCGGATTTCCCTCCCAGGTGCCGGGATTGATCTCGTGTTTCTCGTCCCAGCACTGGACAACGCCGGGAAGCAGGGGCAGCTTATCCTCCTGCGTATACGCAGAGAGCACGGCTCCCTTTTCCAGGCACATCGTAAGCCCGCTTCTGAGGAAGAGCGTCCGGAATTTATAGACTCCCTCAGGGACCAGCACCCGGCCGTCCTTCGGGCACAGCTCAACGGCAGTCTGGAGAAACAAAGTGTCATCTGACTCCCCGTCCCCCTTTGCCCCAAAGTCCCTGACGTTTATCGTGGCGGATTCATATTCCGTCTCAAAGCTCAGCGTCACGGAGTCTGCGCCGTCTTCCCCGGCGGGGGAGGATCCGCCTGCCGGGCGGATCTGAAGCCGGTACCCTGTCTGGGGTTTTAACCCAAACAGATTCGTGATCACGGTATCGGTCGTGGAAAAATATACTCCGTTTACCCACAGTTCATAGGGCTGCAGGGTATGATATTTCCCTCCGTCCGCAATCTCAAGGACGGCGGATCTTGCCGTCCGGTAAATCACCTTTGCCGCCATAATCAACCCTTCACGCCGCCGGCGGAAATGCCTTCCACGAACTGGTCCTGGGCAGCCAGGAAGACCACGATCGAAGGAATGATGGAGATCAGCGAGGTCGCCAGAACCCGGTTCCAGGAAAAGCCGGCGTCAGAATCCATCGACAGCTTCACGAAATAGGAGGCCGGATATTTCGCCGGAGTATTGACATAGAGCAACGGTCCCATAAAGTCGTTGGAGGACCACATGAACTGGAACAGCGCGCAGGAGACGATGGAGGGCATCAGCATCGGAACAATGACCTTGATCAGGGTCTGCACGAC
>CACZQU010000466.1 GCA_902783305.1 uncultured Lachnospiraceae bacterium
AGGCATGCTGCACCTCCGCATATTTCATGATAAACTCGTCAGCCAGGCCGTCACCGCCCTCTTCCTTGCGGTTAATGGATTTGACAATCTCCTCCATCGTATCTTTGTGGAAAAACTCCCTGGCATCCTGAATGCTTCCATAATAAGCCAGTCTTCCGGTTCTGGCGGAATCCTTTGCCAGAACAATCACATCATCAAACAGGTCGATCACCCGGTCCGGCGTGTGGGTGATCACGATCACAATCTTTCCGGTATCCGCTATCTTGCGAAGCTGCGTCATCAGTTCTCTCGCCATAACTCCATCCAGTCCGGAATCCGGCTCATCCAGAATAAACAACGAGGGGTTCGAGAGAAATTCCATCGCGATGGACAGACGCTTTTTCTGACCGCCGGAAAGCTTCTCCACCAGGTTGGAGCGGACAGGCTTCAGACCGAAGATGCCCATAACCTCCTCCACGCGTTCTTTGCGGCTGGCATTGGACAGATCGAACGGAAGCCGGAGCATCGCCGCGTCCATAAGAGTATTGAATACAGTATCCTTGGAGCGCATGAGCTCCTGCTGCGGGACAAAGCCCACCTCATACTGCATCTTTTTGTACTCTTTATAAATGTTTTCATTATTCAGCACCACTTCTGCCTTTGCCTTCTCGTAACCGTTGACCGCATTGAGAAAAGTGGTTTTACCGGCGCCGGAGCCGCCCAGAAGCAATACCATATGGCCCTGGGGAATATACATGTGAATATCCCGGAGCAGATATTTTTTCTGAAAAAACTCCACTGCAGTCCGTTCCTTCAGGTTGACGGTCAGGCCCTTTTCCATGACCGCCGCTTCCCCTCCAAACACAATACCGGTCAGTTCCTTACGAAGATCCTCCACCTTCCAGGCGGGCTGGAGCTTACTGCTGAAGCCCCAGTAGAAAATGACCAGACATCTGATCTGCTCCACCAGAAACAGCCAGATCCATCGTTTTCTCATCCCATAGACCTCGCACAGCCCGCCATAAATCCGCAGCCGGTATACCGTGAGAATCATAATCAGGATCACATATATGACACCGAAGATCAGATAACCAATATTATCCACAAAGACGATATGCAAGGCCGTGTCAATGAACAGGGACAGAAAAACCAGCATGCTTACCGTACGTCCCTCCGGCTCCCTCCCGGCACACCGCGCAAGCATATAATCCCTGGCGCAGGGAATCAGAGCCCACCAGCCCTTTACCCCTGATTTTTCAAACATTTTCCACAAACCGGCCATATACACCATCATCAGAACGATGAAATATGGCCTGGTGTCTCCAAAATAAACATTTACCAGAATCCGGAAAACGTTAACTGGGATAAAAATCATGACAAACCTCCTTCTGAAATCATTTTCAGATGTTCGACTTACTGGCATCCTTCAGGACGCAGCCGAAGAAAAACCCGGTCAGCGAACGTAAGCATCCTTCATCCAAGAACCCCGCTTTCTTTCACCGCTTCCAGCATCCGGCGGATCTGCTCCGGAGGAAGAACCAGCGCAAAACGGACATATCCCTCCCCATGAGGGCCAAAGCTGCTTCCCGGGGTACAGAGCACTCCCGCCTTGTTTAGCAGATCCAGACAGAACTCCATACTGGTGGAATAGGATGGAGGAACCGGAGCCCACACAAACATGCTTCCACCGGAATCCGGAATCTCCCAGCCGATTTCCCGTGCTCCCCGGCACAAGGCATCCCGGCGCTTTTCGTAATCTCTGCACTGCTCCTTCACCCTGTCTGCCGGCCCCGAAAGAGCCGCAATGGCAGCCCGCTGAATGGGCAGAAACATTCCGAAATCAATCTGGCTGCGCAGCATCCGTACCGCATCCACCACATCCTTCCGGCCAATCAGGAAGCTGATGCGCGCGCCGGTGACATTGAAGGATTTGGAAAGGCTGAAAAACTCCACGCCAACCTCCCTGGCGCCAGGTGTGTGGAAAAAGCTGTTCCCAGGTCCTCCTTCAAAAATAATATCACTGTACGCATTGTCATGCACGATCAGCACATCGTATTTTTTCGC
This sequence comes from uncultured Lachnospiraceae bacterium, assembly GCA_902783305.1. Classification (GTDB taxonomy): domain Bacteria; phylum Bacillota; class Clostridia; order Lachnospirales; family Lachnospiraceae; genus Blautia_A. The sequence goes on from CACZQU010000466.1 coordinate 2,044, forward strand.
CCAGCTGACAAGCTCCTCATACATCTTTGGCGTCGCGGTGGAGCCTACAGGGTTTGCGGGAAAGCTGACAATCATCACCTTTGCCCTCCTGGCCACATCCTCCGGGATATCCTCCAGGTGAATCCGGAAACCATGCTCTTTGGTCAGCGGATAATACCAGGGCTGAGCCTGGGCGAGGAGAGCTCCGGCCTGAAAGACCGGATAGCAGGGATCCGGCAGGAGAATCGTATCCTCCGGATCAAGCAGCGCCAGAGCGAGATGTCCGACCCCTTCCTGAGTGCCATAACAGCTCATGACCTGATCCGGATTGATTTCCACGCCAAAGCGCCTGAGATAATAATCGCAGACTGCCTGTCCAAGCTCCGGCAGATCCCTCAGGGAGTATTTCCAGGAAGCCGGATCTTTGGCACTGTCCACAAGTGCGTCAATGATATGCTGTCCCGGCTCAAAATCCGGCGTACCGATACTCAGATTGTAGATTTCTTTTCCTTGTCTTTCCAGTTCCAGTTTCTTTTCATTCAGCGAGGCAAAAATCTCTTCGCCGAAGTGATCCAGCCGCGAGGCAAATTTCATTGTCCGTACCCCCGTTTCCATTATTTTTTCATGAATATGATAGCATATTTTTCATTGAGGAAAAAGAGATTTTTACCCGGTCATGCTTTCTTCACCCTGTTTCACCGGAATCCCTATAGGTGCGCGAAGGAAGTCAGACCGTGAACCGTCCCGGACACGACCTTCAATCTTACATTGACTCTCTTTCCTCATTACGATAGAATGACAACAATATGAGCAAAGCACCCGCCTGCCAGAGGGAACGAGGCAGCAGGGGACAGGAGGACAGAGTCTTTGATTGAGGTAAAGGAGCTTACAAAGCGGTACGACAGGGTGATTGCGGCTGATCATATCTCTTTTTCGGTGGAGGAGGGAAATATTTATGGATTTCTTGGACCAAACGGTGCGGGAAAGACAACAATTCTCAATATGATTACCGGATATCTTGCTCCTGACTCCGGCCAGATCCTGATTCAGGGAAAGGATATGGGAAAAGAACCGGAAAACGCGCGAAGACAGATCGGATATCTCCCCGAGATCCCTCCTCTGTATCCGGATATGACGACAGAGGAATACCTGGATTTCGCGGCAGGACTGAAAAAAATACCGCGCAGGGCACGGAAAGAAGCTGTCCTGAGCGTGATGGAAAAATCCGGCACTACCGAAGTAAAAAAGCGGCTGATCCGGAATCTTTCGAAGGGATACCGGCAGCGGGTCGGGCTGGCTCAGGCTCTTCTCGGGGATCCGGAGCTCCTGATCCTGGATGAACCGATGACCGGCCTCGATCCCCAGCAGATCGTGGAGGTCAGGGAGCTGATCTGCAGCCTGAGAAAAACCCATACCATTATCCTGAGCTCCCATATTCTTTCCGAAATCAACGCCGTCTGTGACCATATCCTGATCCTCTCCCAGGGAAAGCTTGTGGGGAGCGGTTCCCCCTGGGAGCTGGCGAAAAAAATAAAGGAAAACCAGAGACTGGAATTGTCCGTAAAAGGGAATGCGGACAGCCTTCGGAATATCCTGCAAGGATTGGGGAAAATCCGGGAAATCCGGACGTGTGAGCCCGCCGCGGAAGGAGCATCCAGAGCTGTTGTGTATGTCGGGGACGATATCCGCGAAGAGCTTTTCTACGCATTGGCAGAGCACCGGATGCCTGTCCTTGCGCTTGCCTTCATGGAGTCATCCCTGGAGGAAATATTCCTGGAGCTGACCCGGAATCCGGAGGAAGCAGGGCATGGAGATTCAATTCATAGAGATTCATTGCACGGAGATGCATTGCCCGGAAAACCAATGCTCGAAGAATCGAAGCTCGGAGATTCAATGCACGGAGAACCCATGCACGGAGAACCAATGCCCGAAGAATCGAAGCTCGGAGATTCAATGCACGGAGAACCCATGCACAGAGAACCCATGCCCGGAGATTCAATGCCCGGAGATTCAATGCACGGAGATAACAGACCGGAAGAAAAAACCGGAGAACAGCAAGCCCAGATCCCGTCCGAAGCCGAAAAGCGGCGGGTCAGCGGACAGGCATCCGGATGGACATCATCATAAACAACAGATTCTCATGAACTACAGATTCCCCTTATTTTCAGATTCCCATTACTTTCAGATTCCCATTATTTTCAGAATCCGATTATGTACAGATTCTTATGATTACAGGAGTTCACAATGCTGGC
>CACZQU010000467.1 GCA_902783305.1 uncultured Lachnospiraceae bacterium
ACAGAAAACGGACAGGTCCTCTGCTGTTCCTCTCCGGGAAGTAAGCCAGTGCTTTTCATGGAAAGGATCCAGTGGCTTTCCTCTTATGGAGACGTTCTCATCGCCGTTGACACTGAAGGAAATCTCTGGGGCTTCGGGGATATGACCGGTTATCTTCCCGGAGGCGGATATTATGCTCAGCCCGCAAAAATCGTCGAAAACTATCATTTTGTCACGGCAGATATCGGGAAAGGCCATATCCTGATGCTTGATGAAAACGGAAATCTCTACAGCATGGGAGAAAACTTATGCGGAGAGCTGGGAAACGGGACAAAATCGCTTCAGGTAGAAGGTCTGCAGCATATTCTGTCGGGAATCAGGCAGGCCAAAGCCGGAGCCGGGTTTTCCTTTGCACTGGGGAATGACGGAACAATGTATGTGTGGGGCAGAAATGACGTAGGTCAGCTTGGAACCGGAGTAGATCCCTCTTCTTTCCGGCTCGTAGCAGGATATGCCCTGAACCAGGGGCAGACGTATATTCTTCAGCCAACCGTGCTGTCCCTGGGCTCTGTTCCGATCCGACAGATCGCGGTCGGCGCCGAATGCGGATTTGCCCTGGACGAAAATGGCAGCCTGTGGATCTGGGGAAAGAACATTACGCAGGAGTCCATTTCCGTTCCGGCAGTTTACCGGGAAAACATCGAATGGATTGCCGACAATAAATACCAGACCGGCATTATCAACCAGAAATATTTCTATATTACGCCGGATCATCAGGCCTATTCATTCAGTCTTGGCAATATGGTACACTTTGATGAGTATCACAGGGACCTTGTCTTTGACAACAGTAACAACATGCCGGAGCCGGTGGAAATAATCAACTCCCGTCTGGAAGAGCTTCTGGACCGCATTCCGATATTCAGGACAGCGGAAGAGGAACTGCTCACACCGGAAGACCAGGTCACGCAGATTGTGCCGCCTTACAATGACAATGGAGCTCACGCCCTCTGGTATTTCCAGGGACATACTTACCGGATTTTTGATGAATACATGTTCATGGACAATGCTCAGACATACTGTGAAAGCATGGGCGGGCACCTGGCGACCATCACATCTTCGGAGGAACACACTTTCATCCGGAACATGATCGACGCTGATCACAGCAGTTCTTTCTTTGATATCGGACTGAAATACAACAATGGCTGGTACTGGATCACCGGAGAGTCCACCGCTTATGTGGAATCCTTAGGCGGAGAACCGGGATTTGACAATCCCAAAGCAGAAGGATATATCAATTCCTCCGGGAAGCTGAGTGTGGGGATGATGGTGAAGCATCCGTTTATCTGTGAATGGGAGTATCTCTGAGCTGAACTGCTTCTATCGTTACGATTCACGGATTAACTGTAAAGCCGCGCGCGGGGAAGATTAGTCCGTGAATCGTATCTTTTTTATCTGCATGCTCAAACTCCGGAATATGAAGACAAACGGAATCGAAGCCTGCACCAGATTTTCAGCTCCCAACGGATTGGATTACCGTGACAAAGATCTAAGACGCAGAAATGACCGCTCCCTCCATGACAAAGATCAGCGGTCATTCTGATTATCGACAGGTTCTTTGTGCACAGATCCTTAGTCCGTAGCGCTTCAGCCGTCCAGAGAAGTCCCTGCTTCCTCCGGAAATGCCAAAGGTCCTGGCAGAGGATGAACCGGCCTTCTTGTCCCGAAGTAGTCATACTGGAAAACAATGGGTGTGCCGTCAGGATTTTCGAATTTTTCCTCCGGTTCGAAGGCCATACCGAGAGTCTGTGTAGAGATGATACCACAGGCCAGATTTTTTATACCCGTTTCGTTTAGTACTTCATAGATGTTGGAATCCAGATTCCACGCTCCATCCTGTTCCTTCATGCCAATCCGGATCTCATGTTCTGTATCAACCAGCGCGTCTGTTTCTGAAGACATGGGTCTTGCGCCGTTGAAATATACATTGCCCGCTGCCCATACCGGAAGCCTGTAGTAATATTTGTCCCGGTCTCCGGGAGCGCCCATACCACAATAGCCCTCAAACATCGCGATGTATTCCTCCCACGAAGGATAGCCTTCATAGGGGAAGGTTCCGCAATACGGGTTGGCTTCGGACCAGGGATCGTCCTTCAGGAATTCATGGATTCTCATGATCCCCGCACGTACAGTCAAGAGTATTGTTGATAATTTCATGACTTCCCGGTACAGATTTGTTACTGTTTATGGATTAATCTTTTAACCGCATAACTCTTTATTTCGTTCTTTTCTTCCTCTCTTCCAGACACCAATTCGTTTAAACGTATTTTTTTAACGCAGACAATGAAATTCCTCTCATGAGATGGGCAGGGTCTTCGAAGTGCCAGTCAACACGCATTGTGGGGTCAGGTACTGTCATTCATTTCGCAATACCTGACCCCACTGTGCCGCTGTTTCTACAGACTATTTATTTACTTTTGAGATATTTTTTCATCGAATCAAGATTCGTGAAAACCTTCATATTCGAGCTCGTCTTTTTGGCGCTCTCGCTGGAGACAATATTTCCGTTCGTATCCGTCACATTGTATTTTATAGCCTGGTAATTTCCATTAAAGCTCCAGATCCCATCGGAGTCCTTTTTCATACTGAATTTATTGAGACCGGAATAGGATGAAGCATCTCTCACTATTTTTCCATTATATGCCACATAGGCATACATCGTAGATGAAGTTACCGTATTATTAAACCCTTTAAATGCCAAGGTGACATACCAGTAGCTCCCGCTCCTGTAGACGTATGCAGCAGCTTTCTCAATGACTCCGCTATCATTGAGGGAGATACGGACGCCTTCCTGATTGATGGTTTCCCCTGTCTTTTTGAATTTTGTGGCAGGGAAGGAAAAGTACATCGCATACAGCGCCTGTGACGTTTTTTTCACCGTCACCTTACATCTTACCGTGACTCCATCAACTCTCGCATAGACATAGCATACGCCAGCCTTTAACCCGGTCACCACTCCCGAGCTGCTGACAGAAGCGATTTCGGGCTTATTGCTTCTGTACTGCACTGTGTGCTTTGTTCCGGTGACAGTCGGCTTCAGGGCATATTTTTCACCGACCTGCAGTACAATCGAAGACGCCCTGAGCTTAATCGTTGCTTTCGTCTTTACCGTCACCTTGCAGGTCAATGTCTTTCCGGCAATCGTAGCCGTCACTGTCGCCGTCCCGGCCTTCTTTCCGGTCACCTTGCCCGAGCTTGAGACCGATGCGATGCCCGGGTTGTCAATTTTCCAGGATGCCGTGGTCTTGTTTCCGTTCAGATACGGTGTAAGTGTCTTCGATTCACCGACATAGAGCGTGATACTGCTGTCGCTTAAGGAGACGCTGGTGATTGCCTCTGCTATGTCGTTAAAAATGTCATCCATCTCATTCGGGTTGGAAATGACATAGTATTTATCCTTCGACGCAAGATCCTTCATGAACCTCTTTCCGAAAACGAGATCATCTCCCTTGGAATTATGAAAAGCTCCAAGAGCATAGACGAAGAATCCTGCATTTTTCATCCTGGTATCGACGCTGTAGACCGCA
>CACZQU010000468.1 GCA_902783305.1 uncultured Lachnospiraceae bacterium
AGAAAGACCGTGTTATGGAGGGAAGGTCAATGAAAAAACTGTTTATCCTTTGTCTTGCTGTGTCATTCTTGTTTTCCGGTACGGTATCAGCCGGGTCAATCACAGTAGATCCGACATATTCTGCTTTTCGCGGGATGAAATATGGTACCTTCCGGAGGGATTACAATACGGAAGCCGTGTGGCTGAATTCCTTTGCGAGCTCGGCAAATGTTCCGGGAACCAGAGTATATGCGGTTTTCGAGCGTTCCAATCAAAGCGGCAGTCTCACCGATTCAGATTCTCTGTACCGGCTCAGCGGAAATGTCCGCACTTTTTTCCCTGGCGTTGAGGAGACGATGACACCGTCAGAGCTCGCGGGATATCTGAAAAACGCGACAGTGGAAATAAAGGAAGCTCCTCCGACGATATATTATATCTCGGATAATTATGCAGAGATTCAGTTTGATGATGATGGAGACGGAAAAGCGGATACTCAGGCAGCAATCGCTTTGTATAAGGACGGGAAGTTTTCTCCTGATACGGATGCCTGGCTGTTTTTCCTTGATGAATGAAGAGAATGGTCATACGCAAAGGATGGAGCGAATCTTCCCTTAAAAATATTCTGTTGTAAAGGTGGGCCGTAATGAAGGGATAAGGAGAATAAAACGGTGAAGAAGATTCGATGGGGATTTTTAGGAGCGGGCATTTTACTGGAACGATGGATGAAAGGCTTTTTGCAGGTGGAGGATGCCGAAATCGCGGCAATCGCATCACGCACCCCCCAGACTGCACGCCGGATGGCTGACCGCTTTGGGATCCCGGACGCTCTGTCCTATGATGAGATCCTGAAGAGGAAGGATATAGACATCATGTATATTCCGGTACCGCATCCGGCGCACAAGGAGCTGGCGATCCGGGCGATGGAGGCCGGGTTTCCGGGACGAAGGGGAGTATCCGGATCCCGGTTTTCTGGAAACCGGAACTGGCGGAAATCCATTCAGGCGAAGGTACCCGTCAGATTTCATCCCCGGTACCTCAGAAGCTTGCCGGGGTTATGGATGAAGGGTATCAGTTTGAAATCCGGCATGTACAGGAATGCCTTCGCCAAGGCTTGACCGAGTCGCCATTGGTGACGCATGCCATGACCCGGGAGGTCCTGCAGATGTGCGATGAGCTTCGCAGGCAGTGGGGACTGGTTTTTCCATTTGAGTTGGACTGACAACGAAGAAAGGAGCAAGATGAAAGTATTTACCGGTAATCAATTTGGACGCTATTTTATCATTGGCCTGCAGAAAGACGATCTGATCCTGGAGAGTATCCAAAAGACAGTGAAGGAATATGGAATCAGGAACGCGATCGTTACCAGCGGAATTGCCGCCACATATCATATGCGTTGGCACCATATTGGGAATACGGATGACAGACCTTCGGATCTCATCATGGAACATTCAGCGCCAATGGAAGTGGGCGGAATAAGTGGTATGGTCATTGACGGAACGCCCCATCTGCATTGTACATTTTCGGACCATGAGAAAGCCTGGGCAGAGCACCTGGAGGAAGGCTGCAGAATTCAGTATGTCGGTGAAATCAGCATGATAGAGTTACTGGATGTCGATCTGAGCAGAATCCCCAATGAATTTGGTGTTAAGCTGATCGGCGAAAAATCATCAGTGAAATCATAATTTATGCTGTCATCTCCCATCATGAGGAATCCCGTCCTGATTAGCTGACCGAAAAATGCGCTGTATACCCGGATTTGAGATTCGCAGTATGCCACACTTGAGATATGATGAGAGGTGTGAGATCAGATAGTCACGTTCAGGAGGACGGTTTCATGAAAAACAGGTTGAATTTCTGCAGGACAAAAAACAGGAGACCAGCTGTTTTCGCTGTGCTGGTGTTGTCCGCCATGCTGCTGACTTCGTGCGGTAAATCTGAATTTGGAATGTCAGAGAATACGGATAAGCTGATGACGGTTGTAGCTGAGAACGCGGATAAAGGAGATTTTTTTATGGTAGGTACACTGGAGGTCGACGAAGGAGAACAGATTGTGATTTCTCCCAGCCTGAAGAATGGCTCAATCCGGCTTGAATTCATCGGCGTACCGGAAGAGCAGAGTATAGATGTACTGCCGGATGTGGATGGTGAAGCGGTCATGACAGCTGATGTGAGCGGCTCTGATGGGTCATCAGATATTGTTCCGGCCGGGAGCTATATGCTTAAAGCTTCCTGTCTGGAGAAGGCAACCGGTAGTGTGCAGGTCGAGGTAAAACCAGCGGCCTGACGAATAACGAATTTTGAAATGAGGGAGGAGATCAGGATGATAAAAAAAGAGTATATTTGCGGTTTGCTGCTCACAGGCCTCATTGCCGTTTCGCTGGGCGCTGCTGTGATATCGGCGGCAGAAGAACCGGAAACGGAAGAGACCACAATAGTGGAAGAAGACTTACCTGAGATGTCGGCCGGAGAAGAAATCGCAGAAGCAGTCACCCGGGAAATTGCCTCTGTGTTTGGTGAAAGCGGTATTCTGGAGGGTATTTTTGGAGAGGACGGAATGATTGCTCAGGCGCTTCCGACTGAAGACGACATCGACAAAATCGTGAACGAAGTGAAAACAAAGCTTGGGGAGGCAGATGCCAAGGTGTCGGAAGCTCTGGAGGATTTTATCGCAGAAATGGAAGAAAAAGAGATTCCTCTGGAAGCGGAAAAGGTGGAAGAATATCTCAATTCCCTTATTTCAAGTATTCTGGGATTCGACAAAGCCGGCAGTGATCTGGATCTGGATGAGATGATCAGAGTATATCAGGAGCAGCGTTCCGCGATTGAGGAATATGTCAGGAAAAAGAACGCTGAAAAAATGGATCCGGGAGATGTCCAGATTGTTTCGCTCGGATGTGTCTTTTCTGCGGATGAGTTATATGAACTGGAGGAAAACGAAGAGCTGTATTGCTGCCTGCAGTATAATTATTCAGAGAATCATGCCCATGAGCTCTATTTCCTTGACAGTGCCAGGGATGCCGCTATTTTTACTCTTGTGAAGAAAGAGGATGGGAGCTGGAGCGTGGAGGATGCGGAATTCGCAGAAGAAGGTGACGACTTCATGCCGTCCCTGGAGGCTTTGTGTGAAAAGATTCTGTGCCCTCTTGATGAATGTCTTGAGACCTTGGAGTTTAACGAGATGGATTTTCCCCGTGAACTGAAACAATATATGGAAGACCATCCTGAAATTACAGGCATCGAATATGAAGGAGAAATGCGGACCATGGATGAACTCGATGAAATCTGGTCGTTAAACATGGATGAGTTATTTGGGGAATGAACCGTAAGAAATCATCTTCTGAAATCGGATTCAGTAAGCCTCGCGCACTCGCTGCGCGAGGCTTGCAAAAATCATGGAAGGCATCGGGAATAAACGGATGTTGAATCCGGTCTCTACGTCTGGATCAGATGCAAGGACGTTTGTAACTGGTACAATCCATACGAAAAGCGGCCGTACCGTAAAGGAAATCTTTTACAGAAGCAGGCAAAGAAGAATAGTAATCCCGATGATCACGAACCACATGGCGATGTTTC
>CACZQU010000469.1 GCA_902783305.1 uncultured Lachnospiraceae bacterium
ATCAAAACAATATCAGAAAATCCCGGGAATAACCACACAGGACAATAAGCATACAGGACGGTGGTGCGATGCCGGCAGAAAATGCCAGTCCCGCGCCACCGTCCATGTCATTTGCCGCAAACACACTTCCAGCACACATCAATGAAACCTGTTGGATCAGTGGATCGTTTGCAGAACGTTTTTTGAAATGAGGGTTGAATTATGTCTAAGCAGATCTGGCGGGCCGGGAATATGCTTTATCCTGTTCCTGCTGTTATGGTGAGCTGTGCTCTTCCCGGGGAACGGGCGAATATTATTACTGTGGCGTGGACTGGAACGATCTGCAGCAGCCCTGCCATGGTTTCCATTTCGATCAGACCGGAAAGATATTCTTATCATATGATTAAGGAGTCCGGGGAGTTTGTGATCAATCTGACTACGGAGAAGCTGGTACGTGCGGTGGATTATTGCGGAGTGTGTTCCGGACGGAATGTGGATAAGTATTCCGAGATGCATCTGACACCCGGGTGCGCATCAAAGGTTTCGGTGCCTTTGATTGAGGAGAGCCCCGTGAATATTGAATGCCGCGTGACGGAAGTACTTGAGCTGGGTTCACATCACATGTTCCTTGCCCTGGTTGAGGCCGTGGATGTCGATGAGAGGTACCTGGATGCGGAAGGGCGGTTTGATCTGAATAGCGCCGGGCTTCTGGTTTATTCCCATGGAGAGTATATAGCGCTCGGAAAGAAGCTGGGAACATTCGGGTACAGTGTGAGGCGGAAGAAAAGAAGCAGCAAAAGAGGAAAGTAACTGGCGAAAGCTTTCCTTCAGATCGTGAAAGGAATCTGCACATCGTGAATCTGCTCTATACATTTTGCCACTTCCTTTTCTTTCCCGGTGATCGCAGCTTTCAGAAGTTTTCCTGATTCTTCTAATGTCATATGAACACCGGGAGTACCTTTTTCCAATACATCTGCGAATTTTTGCGGCAGCTCAGGATTCGGCAGGAAAAGCTGAGTAAGAGAAAAAAGTCATTTTGCACTGCAATCATTTATACTCTCCTGAATACTTTATGTATGCATCCGGATAGAATGACTGTACTTGATACAACGCAGATTCTGCTGATTCCCACGAATGATATACTCCTGCACTGACAGCATACCATGGGTCAGAATTAAGATTGTTCCAGTTGGATGTCAGAAAAACCTGTGCAGAGGGAAAACCGGAATTTCTCCATTTCTGAGCCATTTTTTCCGCCTCATTATAGTCCCTGTCCGCCTCACACCATATGCCATAGAATGGAGAATGGGAAGAAGTCACAGCTGCATGCTCCACAGTTGAAACGCTTCCGGGATTAAAGGAAGGGCTGCCTGTTTTCAGATATTCCCCTGAATACTTGATATACGCATCCGGATATATCGATTGTACCTGGGAAAGACGGTACCATGCATCATTTTCAGATGAATATATACCGGCTGATACTGCGTACCATGGTTCCGGGTTAAGGTTGCTCCATTCGGATGTAAGGAATACCTGCGCAGAAGGAAAGCCCATATTCCGCCATGACAGGGCACAGTTCCGTGCTTCATTAATGTCTTTGTCTGCTTCACACCATATTCCATAAAAGGGAGAAGTCATATTGCCCATGCTCTGTATATTCGGAATCCCTGCGCCGCTTGCCTGCCCCGGTAAAACCAATTGAACCGGCTTTCCCAGAATGGTGTCTTTTCCTGTGCCGTTACTGTCAACTTCGTACCAGGCGTATGTGGAAGAATGGGAAAAACCGTTTCCATCGTCCACAATTTCATAGAGATGAATAATATATGTCCCATTCCCGTTATCGGTACAGGATGCCTCCGGCGGACGGTACCCTGATTCAGAGCGTGCCTGGTAGTAATCTTTTGCAGCAGTGCAAAGATCATCCTGCAGGTCTGCCAGGACAGTTGATGCAGCAGATAGTATCAGGGAAGCTGTTGTGATAAGAAAACCAAGCCGCAATTTCTTTGAAATTCTCATTGTCTCCTCCTTGTTCATTTTATTTCCTGTTTTTTCCCATACTGTTCGTGGCAGATCAGAGGGGGGTAATGTGTATTCCACCTTTTGACCGTAATCAGATCTGCGTCGTTGTCACTGCTGACAGGAAACAAACGGTCTGTACACCAAAACCCCTGAACCACTATTCGCAATTCAGGGGCCAATCATGGTGGGTATGCTTTGTTTTACTTTTTCAGCAGTGCCGTCAAAGCCTGAAGGTTGTCTTCACTCATACCTGCTTTTAAAAGAAGATTGCCGGCGGCGGCTGTATAATTCTCCACTATCACGCTGTCCAGGTCATAAGTGCCGTCTCCCTCAGCCTCCAGGGAAGGATCAAAAGTCAGAAGATAATTAACCATATCGTTGAATTTCAGATCCACGATATAATCATACGCTGTCTTGTCCGTCGCTTCCGTGAGGTTGTAATAGTTATCGTAGGTCACCATGTAGTCATACAGCATTTCTTCATAGGAAGCACCACAGAGGCTCTCCAGGACCAGACCCACAAAACCCGTTCTGTCTTTTCCTTCTGTACAATGAAACAGAATCTTTGTCGCATTGTGAGCCAGTGCACTGTTCAGTCCGTTGACCAGCGCCGACTGAAAGGCGCCGCCTTCATAAGCCGCGGACATGGCCATCAGACACACCTGATCGTTTTCAAGCAGCTTCTCAGAGTAGTCCAGTTCCGACCATACATCATCCTCTTTATACTTATCGATCTTCGTCTGGGAATCAGCCAGTTTACATCCATAGAACGCGTCCGCTCCCCTGTTTAACACTTCCAGCGTAACACAAAGAGGTTCTTCCGGACTTTCTGTTGTCCCGGCATGAACACTGAATGCACTTAGCAGCAAGCACAAAGCTGCAAGGATCGTTAAATTTTTTTCATTTTGTCACCTCCGCCTGATTGACTGTTGTTTCTCCTTTTATCCAGCTGCATTCCCGTCAGATAAGAATATTATAAACCCACTCCGCCCGGATTTTCAACTCCTTCAGGTTTTTGTGCCTGAAAGCATCTGTTTTAGAGGACTTTTTTCATCGGTGAAACAGAGGCCGTCGAAACAAAACGTTCCTGCAGCTCACGCATCCATATACCTTCCCCCGTTCATCAGGATGGTCTCCCCGCTCATATAATCACTGAGGCTGCTGCTCAGAA
>CACZQU010000470.1 GCA_902783305.1 uncultured Lachnospiraceae bacterium
AAAAAAGAAACAGATCTATGTTGTTACCCATTTCAATCATCCGCATGAAATAACACCTACCTCCACGGAGGCAATTAAGACTCTGCAGAATGCCGGTATTGTAGTAAAGAACCAGACGGTTCTGATGAAAGGAATCAACGACGATCCGCAAGTGCTCGGAGGACTTCTCAAACAGGTCACTGCTTTGGGGATCATACAGCATTATATCTTCCAATGCCGGCCGGCTTTGGGGGTAAAGACCCGTTTCCAGGTCCCTCTTGTCCAGGGCTGTGATATCGTTCAAAAAGCGCTGGCCATGCAGAACGGCCTTGGAAAATCAGCGGATTATACCATGTCTCATGTCACCGGTAAGATACGTATCCTCGGAAAAACTGACGACGGTCAGCTGCTCCTGCAGTACAAACAGGCCAAAGACCCTGCCATGATCGGCAAGATCTTTACCCTGCAGGCAGACGATTCCAGAACCTGGCTATAACTGATTTATAATGCCCTCAAAGAGAGGAAGCCCCGTTTTTGTCTCAACGATCTGGTAGATAAAAGGCCTGTTCAAGTAGACCTTCTTCTCTTCCATCTTTCGGGGCGCCAGAGCTTTGTCGAATATCACGGCAGTAACTGCCGCTGCTTCCGTTCCGTTTTCGTTCAGGTCGATAAACGTTTTATGGACGATATCGCTGATAAGCAGCGGCATATCTGACATACCTGAAAAATCAGCATCGTCCGTGAAAGCTTTCCTGATTCCCATAGATATGAACGGTTTTACCAGGGATGTGCTGAATGAGTACCGGAATTTTGGAATTCTGGTCTTCACGGTGACTCCTGCTTTTTCCCGGTTCAGATACGCTTTTCTGATAGCGCTTCCGGTGGTCTTCTTCAGAAACTGCTGCGGGGTCATTCCTTTTGGGGGAAGAATGGCAACAAAAGCAGTATCACCGCCCCGGTATAATTTGGAAAACCCTTTAGCCCCGTCGATCTCAAAGTAATTATTCTCGGCCATTTCCAGCATGGCGGCTTTCTTTGTTCTTCCTCCGCTGTTCGTGAAGTTTCTTTTTACAGAATTCGGATATTGTTCTGCCCAGGCAGCCTTAAAGCAGGTCGCATTGATCAGCAGAAGCATGGTATCATCATCCAGTCTTCTGATTATGTTCCTGATCTTGTCATTTGTTTTTCCGGCTGCCCAGGCATTGATGTCGTCAACCGTTTTTCTGTCGAATTTCGATCCGTTTATCTCAGCGCCGAATGCATTGGAGACCTTTGTTCTGTAGGAACTCTTAAGCTTTATTTCACCTGTTCTGTACCAGATGGAACAGGGTGAAATAAACTGCATCGATTTTGATCCTGACACTCTCCTGATCAGCGACGAGACCCCGTCTGTTGTCTTTTTTGCTGAAACACCGGAAAACGCGTTTATCATTTCGGTTCTGGTCGTTCCTTTTGCGCCATTCTGAGCCATGCTCATTGCGGCAAAGACAGACACCGGCGAAATCAGCGTATTTTCCCCGGGTTTTGCGGTCTTCAGCAGCAGCCTGGCCGAAACATCCGCGTACATCTGATTAAACGACGCGGCTTTCTGTGTTTCCGCCATTGCATTCAGCGGGGCGGCCATCAATATGACTGCGAGTAACACAACTGTCAGTTTCCTCATCGTTATCCCCCTTTACTGATAAAACCTCCAAAGCGGAAATGGCTTTTCCCGTTCAGAGGTTTTTCATGATCAGATTTATGAGATATTCCCGTTGTACTGTATGCCCAGCATCGTCAGATCATCGAACTGAGGGGCATCTCCGTTGAACTCCAGCACCCTGTCCCGTACAGTATCCAGAATCTCCTGAATGGTCCCTTCTTCTATACTGTGCAGCGCATCCAGCACCCTTTCTTTTCCGAACATCTCATTCTCAGGATTTCTTGCCTCCATCAGTCCGTCAGTATAGACAAACAATTTGGAGCCGGGCGTCAGCTGAAGCTCGTATTCTTTATACCTGGCCCCGTCCAGACCGCCCAGTACCAGGCCATGCGGGTCTTTCACCAGTTCAAAGCTCTCCCCGGTCTTTTTCAGCGCCGGATATTCATGACCGGCATTGGCCGCTTTTATTATTCCGGTGGAGATTTCCAGGACACCCAGCCAGACTGTCACGAACATTTCCTCCGGATTACGGCTGCAGAGCTGATGGTTTACATTCTGCAGCACGCGGGCAGGACTCAGATCGCCGGTTGCCGCATGATGGATCAGGTAGGTAGCCACCATCATGAACAATGCAGCCG
>CACZQU010000471.1 GCA_902783305.1 uncultured Lachnospiraceae bacterium
ACATCTTCTGCGATGAGCACTCTCCGGCCGGAGAGTGCACCTTCCGGGACGGGATCTGCAGACGACGGGAACGTCTGGTCTTCGATACGGCGGTCCGAAGGCCGCAGAACCACCGTAACGGTAAAGGTAGAGCCGACCCCTTTCTCGCTTTCCACCTGGATATTGCCGCTCATCATCTCCACATAGTTTTTCGTGATGGCCATACCCAGGCCGCTTCCTCCATACCGGTTCTCCGCGGATCCGTCTTCCTGTGAAAAGGTTTCAAACAGGTGAGGGATAAACTCCTGATCCATACCGATACCGGTATCCTGTATGATGAAACGAAGCCGGCAGTGGTCTTTATCCTGATTGAGATGATCCACAGTAAGGGAAATTCTGCCGGGAGCCTCCGTAAATTTTACGGAGTTTCCGACAATGTTGATCAGGATCTGCCTGAGCTTTATACTGTCGCCATAATAATAATCAAGAACCTGCCCGCCGACATTGCACTCATAATCCAGACCCTTGTCAGAGCATTGGCCGTTGATGATGCTGTCTACCTGGTCGATAAACTGACGGAAGGAGAATTCCTCATCCTTCAGAACGGTTTTTCCTGATTCGATCCGGCTCATGTCGAGGATGTCGTTGATCAGGCTCAGCAGATGGGCGGCGCTGGAATTGATCTTCTTGAGCTGCTCCCGGGTGGCGGGCGTCAGATCCGGATCCCTGACAGCGATATTTCCCAGACCGATGATGGCATTCATGGGGGTTCGGATCTCGTGACTCATATGGGAAAGAAAGCTGGTCTTGGCACGGCTGTTTTCTTCCGCCAGCGCCTTTTCGATCTCGACCTGCCTTTCTCTTTGCTGAATCCTGGAATAGATCCGGAACAGGATGAACAGGGCAGTGACAATCAGACTGATCTGGATGAAGGACGCGGTGGTCAGGGAATACTCGACCTGTGCCAGGACATCCTTCAGATAAGAAAAAAGTGGCTTTGTCGCGCCTGAGACCGTGTCGATACCGGCTTCCTCAAGCTGCTTTACATAGTAGGTCTGAAGCGGGGCAACCGACCGTTCAATCGCTTTTTCTGTGGACTGGCGCATCCAGATAGTGGAAGTAAAGATAATCAGTCCCAGAAGGACGATCCACGAGATGGTGGAGCGTCCAAGACGCCTCCCGGTATCCTTTTTCAGCAGATGATAAAAGAACCAGAAGCCCAGGATGCTCCAGGCGGCAAGAATCAGATAGGATTCCGTGGACAGGGTCTTGACCTTTGTCAGGTTGGGAATCAGAAACTCCAGGAAAAACAGCAGCGAGATGATGAGACCGGCCAGACCGGTCAGATGGATGACTTTGTTTCCCTGCTCCTTTGCGGCATAGGCGGCTGCGGCTGACGCGAAGGCATAGGCGATCACCGCGCCGATCGTAGTGACGTCTACAATCCAGCTGATGGCGGTTCTCCCTAAAAAAGGGAAAAAGGCGGAAATCCCGAAAATACAGAGGATGGCATTTCCCGGGATCCCGTTTTTGTCCAGCTTCCCCATCCGGGCAGAGAGCATTCCGTCGCCGGCCATGGTATACATCAGACGGCTCAGGGCGATGTAATGCCCGATCAGTCCGGTGAAAATGCCACAGAACGCAGCGATACCAAGAAGCACACAGCCCCTGGTTCCCAATGCCGATTTTGCGGCAAAAAATGTCGGGAAAGCGGCAATCCCGGTCTGGTTCTCAAGACCGGCAATATAATCCGCCCAGCCGGCACAGCCCTCGGGCACCGCGGCTGCGGCGAGGAGCGCGAGCAGGATATAGGCGGCTGCTGCGGTAATCAGAGCGATAAATAAAATGCGGAAGGTGGCTTTCAGAGGATATCTGGCTTCACCCGCGGAATGGGAGATCGATTCGAAACCGACATAAGCCCAGGGCGCCAGGGCGAAAATCGTGATCACTCCGTCCGGAGGGCTGTAATCCGGGGCAAAGGCAGGCTGAAACAGCGTCAAGCCGCTTGGATTTTTCAGGACGGCGGCTGCGAAGCACAGGACGATTCCCGCCAGGAGAGTTATCGCCATGATGATCTGCGCATGTTCCGCGAGCTTACGGTGAAGACAGATACAGGCTGAGGAAAAAAGGGCTGCGACCGCGAGCAGGATTTCTCCGAAATAAATATGAAAACCGGCAATCTCATAGTCAAACCCAAACTGGAAGGTGCTGCCCATGAGGGCTCTTGCGATGAGCGGAAGGGCAGAAGCATTGGCCCAGATAATGGCAATATAGGTCAGGCAGAGAAACCAGGCACTCAGGAAGCCGTGATCATAGCCGAAATATTGTCTGGTATAGGAGTAGGTTCCTCCGTTATCGGGAATCCGGTTGATCAGGAAATGATAATTCGCTGCGAGAACCAGCATGACCAGGGCGCCAAGCCCGATACCAAGCGTGGTTCCTATAGGACCGCCGATAGGGAGAAAGGTGGTGCCGGGCATGACAAAGGATCCCCATCCTACGCTGCACCCGAAGGCAAGTGCCCAGGCACCGATGCCGGACAGATACGGGGAAACGGCCTTTTCTGTGCCGCTGGCGGATGCGTTATTCATAATTCCGGATCTCTTTCGTTGTTTTCAGAGCCAGTTCATTGACTTCCTGGATCTTTGCCTCGACCTGAGAATCTGTCATTTTCCTTGCGCTTCCGGGACGGAATTCTTCGGCGATGTCAGATGCCGCGTCCGCGAGCCGGATCAGTCCGAGATTGCTGCAAACCCCTTTGATCGCATGGGCGCTCTCAAAAAGCGAAACGGGATCCATGGTTTTTGCGGCTTCGGCAAAGGACGCAAAGACCGGATTGCCGGGCAGCTTACGGATATGCTTGTCGATGAGCTTTTCCATCCTGAGGATTTTCTGAGCCTGGTCAAAGTCACCATCGATGTTGCTGTATAATTCCTGCAGGGTCATTTCTTACCTTCCTTTCCATGGCAGTTCTGTCAGCGGGGACCGACATGAAGATCCGGAGAAATACACACAGATCATTACCGGCTCTGACTGACTGCACCTTCAAAAAACTTATTCTGTATCCTTTTCCTTTTCCTTTTCCTTTTCCTTTTCCTTCTCCTTCGTCCTGTCGATTTCGATTTCACGGATGATCAGCTTTTCGAATTCCTCAGGCGGAAGAGGACGGGAAAAATAATATCCCTGTACCAGGTCACAGTTTGCCCGTCGGAGAAGATCCAGCTGGCCTTCCGTCTCGACGCCTTCCGCCACCACAGGCACGTCGAGATATTTCGCCATATCCAGGATAAGCTTTACGAGCCGGCGGTCGGTTTCACTGGTCTCGATATTCCGGATAAAGACCATGTCCAGCTTGAGGACATCGATGGGAAGCCGGGAGAGCATGTTCAGCGACGAATAACCGGTTCCGAAGTCGTCCATTTCAATTTCAAAGCCGAGATCCCGCAGCTGTTCGACGACATCGATGACGAGACTGGCATTTTCCGTATACGCGGATTCGGTGACCTCCAGCTTGATATTTTTGAAATCGAGACCGTGGTCAGTCACCAGCTTTTTCAGCCGGTCAATCAGGGTCGGATCCAGCAGATTCGTACGCGAGAGGTTTACGGAGATGGGCAGGATAAAATGATACCGGTTCTGCCAGTCGACAATCTGCTTCGCCGCGACGTCCCAGACATAGCTGTCTACGATGCCGATCAGGCCCTTCCCCTCGAAAAGAGGCACAAAATCTCCCGGGAAGGTCATCCCCAGCTCCGGGTGCTTCCAGCGGATCAAAGCTTCCGCGCTGGAAAGCCTTGGAGGATCCTCTTTGATATTGTATTTCGGCTGATAGAAGACCTGAAACTGCCGCTCCTGCACCGCGGCCGTGATATCGTTCAGAAGCTTCTGGTCAAAAAGCTCACGCTTGTGAAGGATTTCGTCATAGATCATCAGGGGATTCTGGAAATCTCCGCGCACCATATTGCAGGCAGCCCTGGAGCAGTCAAACATCACCACCGGTTCCACACCGTCTGCCCAGGGTCTTATCCCCATACGCAGATATATGTTGACTCCGGGGGAGAGCTCGTTGACCTTTTTCTGAAACCGGTTCAGAAGAGCCTTGTAATTCTCCTGCCGGTCACAGTAAATGTCAAAGTGGTCGCCTTCATAACGGCTGGCAATTCCGGGGGTCAGAGAGAGAAACTGCCGGATTTCCCTGCCGAGCGAGCGTAGAATCATATCACCGAACTCACGGCCGTGCAGAGCATTGACGGAATGAAACTGCTCGACGTTTATGGATACGGCATCAAAATGGAGCTCCGGGTGATAGAGAAAAAGCCGGTTGGCATATTCATGGAAGAAATTATGATTGTAAAGCTGGGTAAGAGAATCATACTCCGCCGCGGAAATCAGCTGGCGCCCTTCACTGAGCTCGATGATCCGGCTGACCCGCGCGAGGATGACCTCGTGCATATCAAAAGGCTTTGTGATGAAATCCGCTGCTCCCATCTGGAGCGCTTTCAGCTCCGCGCTCTTGTCCGCAGTCAGCACAATGACGGGAATTTTTTTCATCTCTTCATGGCTTTGCATGTATTTCAGCACGGTAAACCCGTCCATTACCGGCATGATGAGATCAAGCATGACGATGGAAAGGTCTTTGAGATGAGAGCGGATGATGTCCAGTGCCTGCGCGCCATTCTCCGCATACAGGATTTCGTAATCATTCTCAAGTATTATTTCAAGGGTGTCGCGGTTGATTTCCTGGTCATCCACGACCAGGACAAGCTGACGGCCTTTGATTTGCCTGGATTTAATCATAACATGTAAACCCCTTTCAGTGGGCAGACTCGTGCATGATCTTTATAGTATGATCATACCTCTAAGAATATCACACCGTCAAGGATGGACTTATGTTTTTTGCCGGTATATGAACGGCAGTATATGAACAATAACCTCTCTTGACACGGAAAAACATTTTTACTATTCTTTTTTCAGAGTAAATGTTGAATGAGCCGCTGCGAAAGGAGAAGGCGGTTTCAGAGAAAAATGTCAAGCGGACCATGGCGAAAGGAGAGAAGGCGATGGGATTTTTTAAGGCTGGAACGTCCAGAGAGGTTAGTGAGAGGGAAAGGCGGAACCGGATCCTTTCCGGGGAAATCGCGGTGGAGGGAATGGTGCTCCTGAAAAATGACGGCGTCCTTCCCCTGGAAAAGGAAAAAAAGGTGGCGTTGTTCGGAAATGGCGCCCGTCATACGGTACGCGGAGGAACCGGCTCCGGCGAAGTCAACGTACGTGACGATGTGAATATTGAACAGGGGCTTAAACATGCGGGATTTGAAGTGACGACCACTAGCTGGCTGGACCGTTATGATGCTTATTGCAAAGAGAAGCAGGAGGAATATGTCCGCCCGCTCAGGGAAGAAATCGAAAAGGATCCCATGGCGGCGATGATGCATCTGTTTACCCAGCCTTATCAGGAACCGGAATCGATCCCGGTGACGAAGGAGGATATGGAGAATTCCGGTGCGGACACAGTGATTTATGTCATTTCGCGGATCTGCGGGGAAGGGAAGGACCGGCAGGTTGTACGGGGAGATTACTATCTCTTTGAAGAGGATGAAAACATACTGAGGCTGCTGACGGAGTATTACCGGCAGGTGGTGGTGGTTCTCAATGTCGGAGGCGTCATTGACACGGAGTTTGTGCGAAAGACGCCGGGAATCGGCGCCGTCCTCCTGATGAGCCAGGCGGGAAGTGCCGGCGGGGATGCCCTGGGAAGGATCCTTAAGGGGGAGGTCTCGCCCGGCGGCCGTCTGACTGCTACCTGGGCGGCCGCCTATGAGGATTATCCGTCAGCGGATACCTTTGGGCACAGGAACGGCGATCTGGACGACGAATATTATCGTGAAGGAATCTATGTCGGGTACCGGTATTTTGACAGCTTCAACATCGAACCGGCATATCCCTTCGGGTATGGCCTTTCCTACACGGAATTTACCCTGGAGGATCCGGTGGTGAGGGCTGAGGGTCCTGATGTGAGGGTGAGCGTTCTGGTGACGAATACCGGGAAGGAATATTCCGGAAGGGAAGTGGTCCAGGTATACGTCTCGGCTCCGGAGGGCCGGCTGGATAAGCCTTATCAGGAGCTGAAGGGCTTCGCAAAGACCAGGCTGCTCGCTCCGGGAGAATCCCAGAAGCTGGAGGTCTGTTTTGCGCTCAGGGATATGGCCTCCTATGATGCTTCCTCTTCGGCCTGGATCCTGGAAAAGGGAAACTATTATGTACGTGTGGGAAATCATTCCCGCAATACGCATATCGCCGCGGCATTGTGCCTGGGAGAGACCGTGGTGACCGAGCAGGCTCAGCCGATGTTTGCGGATCCGCTGCCGGATGGGACATGGGATTTTCCGTCACCGGCGGAGCCGTATTCCTATCCGGGTGAAGAGGAGGAGAAGGAGAGGGCGCCGAAGATCCATCTGGGGGCGGGCTCCATTCCCGTAAAGAGGATAGAGTATTCCGGGGAACCGGAGGAGCTGGAAAACCGGATTGTGGATCATACGGTCACTGCACAGGAGGTGCTGGAAGGGAAAGCGACAGTGGAGGATCTGACGGCTCAGCTGACGGTGGAGGAGCTGGCGGATCTTTGCGTAGGCACCCAGCGGCTGGCGGATACCGGAAATGTCCTTTCCTTTATCGGGCAGGCGTCCCATATGACACCGGGGGCGGCGGGAGATACGACGCTGGCTCTTATGGAGTCACGGGGCATCCCCAATGTGGTGACGGCGGACGGTCCTGCGGGTCTGCGGCTTTCCACCTTCTATGCCGTGGACGGGGAAGGAAACCAGGTGTCGGGAGTCGGATCCTACTCCTTCCCCGGGCTGTCCATGATACTGGGAGAGCCGAAGGAAGAAGCGCCGGAAGGAAGCGTACTTCATTACCAGTACTGTACGGCGATTCCCATCGGGACGCTTCTCGCCCAGACCTGGGATATGGAGCTGGTACAGTCGGCAGGTGATCTGGTCGGCGGAGAGATGGAAGAATTCGGCGTGACGCTGTGGCTTGCTCCCGGGATGAACATTCAGAGAAACCCTCTGTGCGGCAGGAACTTTGAATATTACTCCGAGGATCCTGTGCTCAGCGGATTATGCGCGGCGGCGGATACTCTGGGCGTCCAGAAGCATCCGGGAGCAGGTACAACGATCAAGCATTTTGCCTTCAACAACCAGGAAGACAACCGGATGCACGTCAATGAGCACATCCCGGAGAGGGCAGCGAGAGAGATCTATCTCAAAGGCTTTGAAATCGCGGTGAAAGCGTCTCAGCCTATGGCGGTGATGAGCTCCTATAATCTTGTAGGCGGGATCCATACGGCCAACAGCCATGACCTGCAGACGAAAATCCTCAGGGATGAATGGGGGTATAAGGGAATCGTCATGACGGACTGGGGAACGACCGGAGGAATGGAAATGGAGCCCGGAAAAACCTTCCGCTATGGCACGTCATCGCCGGAGGGATGTATTCAGGCGGGAAATGATCTGATCATGCCGGGAAGGCAGGAGGACGTGGAGCAGATCGTCAGAGCGGTGGAGGAAGGAAGACTCTCGAAAGGAGCGCTGCAGCTTTGCGCGAAGAGACTGGTCAGTCTGGCTCTGCACAGTATGTACTTTGCCGGGAAGGATTGCTGAGAACCTGTCAGAAAAAGAGCTCATGCGGACAGTTCCGCGATTTGTGCACTTCCGGTTACGGCTCTGCGCGGCAGGGCGGAAAAGCGTCATAGGCGCGTATCCCGATTGACGGGAGGTGAGGGGCTGAAACGGAATTGCTCCTGTCATCTTAGAGTCAGCTATTGCGTACAACCGTGGTAAAGAAACGGGGCTGTGATGGATATCACAGCCCCGTTTCTTTGCGGTTTACAAGTCTGGTTACCGTTCATGGCCTGATCCCCGCGCCCGTCGATACGTGAGCAGCCGGCCTCGCTATATCACCTGCCGTGCCTGATGTTCTCCGCGCTTAGCGATACAGTAAACCATGAATCGCAATCGTGTTTTTTATTCGGTGATGGTATACATTGCCACTTCATCGATTTCACGGTTGGCGGCGATGATGACATCCTTGCCTTCCTTATTTCTGAAATGAAGGGCATTGGCGCATCCGGTATTGCGGTCGATATATTCGGTCCTGTAGGTGCCGGCTTCCTCGTCCCAGGTGATGGCAATGGTGTCCTTTGTACCCTTGCGCCAGCCGACGATCCAGGTCGGTTTGCCCAGGAGCTGGCAGGGCCATGTGGCGTGGATCATCTCGGTCTCCTTTTCGGGGGCGGGATATTTCCACTGGGGAACGTAATTGTCATCCTCATCCAGATGGTAAATGGTCAGGGAATTGCCATGGAAGGGGCTGATGCAGCCAAGCTCAAGCTGTCCGTCTCCGTCGAAATCCATCAGGACAGAATCACTTGACGGAATTTCGCTGATCTGGGTGATCTCCCAGTCCGCGCCGCGTACTGCGGGGGGCTCGAAGAGGAAGGTGCCGTCTTCGCAGCCGACCAGGGCGGCGTCATGTCCGCCGTAGGAGATTTTGCAGTAGCCGTGATTTTTGAGCATTTCGTCCATCAGCGGTTCAAGGACAAGGGGATGCCCGTCGTCAAAGGAGGACAGGTCGGCGGGAAGCTCCGCGCCGAAGCAGGCGCCCGGGAATCTCCAGTCGTTTTTGTATTCGTGTCCGGTTTTGAGGCAGCAGACCAGCAGGTAATTCACTCCGCCGCGCCTCAGGATGCCGAAGCGGTGGACGAAGGGGGCGAAGCAGAGGGTACGAACCTCCCAGTCGTCTTTCCCCCTGGGCGTGACGATGACGATTCTGGCGTTGAGAGAGTCATTGGGGGAGTAAAATTCGTGGGTGGCCAGAAACTGGCCGTCAGCTCCGGGCACCGGGGTCATGGTCATGATTCCGCCGGGCTCTGTCCAGACGGTTTCCAGCCGGGTGCCGTCTTCCGCAAACAGATAGCAGGGATCCTTCTTTTCTGCCGCGACGAGGAAATGATGTTCACCCTTGTAGGTGAGCTCACTGATGGAGTAACATTTATTCAGATTGGAAATCACCTTTTTTTCAACTTTCATGGATGTTCCTTTCCGGGAATCCGTATCCCAAGGTTTGACTCCGGCGCAGAATCCATTGCTCCGGAGGAATCCGTCCACACTCCGGCGGATGGTTTGTCTGTGCCTTTTTACGCCTGTCTGTCCAGAATGGCGCTCATGCTGGAGCAGGCAAATACAATATCTTCCTTCCAGGTCGGGTTGCCGACGTTCCACATCTCGGTCACATAGCGCCGGATTCCCATATCCCAGGCTTTGGCAATGACAGCTTCAAAATCCACATGACCCGTCAGGAACGGAATCTCACGGAATTTTCCGGGGACGGTCTCCTTGAGATGGAGGGCAAAATTGTGTCCCCGTCCGGTCTCCAGATCGTCAAGGACGCTGGTGCCGTAGGTCACGGCAGCGTTGGTCAGGTTGCCGGAATCCGGATAGACGCCCAGCCAGGGGCTGTTCACCAGATCGACATATTTCATGGCCTTTTCCGTGGTGTTCATAAACTCGGTCTCCATCGTCTCAAATCCGAGGACGATGCCTCTTGCCGCCGCCATGGCTGCCGCTTTTTTGAGGTTTTCCAGGAAATACGCCCTGGTCGTTTCCGAACCCTCCTCATAATAGACATCATAGCCGGCAAGCTGGATGATCCGGATTCCCAGGTCATCGGCGAGAATGACAGCCTTTTCCATGATTTCAAGGCTGCGTGCGCGTACGGCAGGATCCATGGAACCGAAGGGATATTTGCGGTGTCCCGAAAGGCACATGCTGCGGATGGGCATTCCGGTTTTCTTCATCAGGGTAATCATGTCCAGGCGTTCTGCCTGTGTCCAGTCAAGCCGTGAGAGCTTCTCATCCGTCTCATCGATGCTGATCTCAACGAAGTCGTAGCCGCAGTCCCGGGCACAGATCAGCTTCTCCTCCCAGGTAAGACGGCTGGGCATGGCTTTTTCGTACAGACCTATCGCATAGGCTTTCATAAATCGTTACCTGCCTTTCGTAAAGCATTTGGAACAGGACAGCGGGCAGATGTCCTCATTTCCGGTTGTGGTAAAATTATATCTTTCACCCCCTCAAAATTCAAGAGGAGGGAGAAAGGAAAAAGCGCACAAAAATAATTGCACATATTTTACAGACATGAACATATAAAATGGACATAAAATTTTTAACATGAAGATATTCAGAATAATAATCTGAAAACAATAAAAAGTTGTGTTGCTATTCTGCGTAATGCCTGAAACAATATGCGATATACGCAGTAAAAATTGCACAACGGAATTGATGCAGGATCCGCCCTTTGAGACAAAAGTGCAAAAGAAAACATATAAACGAACATATTTGATTTGATTTTTTGAGGGGATTAAGGTATATTCAGGGCACTGAAGCAATCAATTGTAACAAAACAGCGGGCAGATGTTACTTTGATGATGTTACTTTGATTCGTATCGTAAAGGAGGATTTGCGATGAGCAAGATTTCTGAGATGACCAGGGAAAGCTGGATCAAGAGCACATTCCCGGAATGGGGCACATGGCTGGTTGAGGATATCGAGAGTGCGGTTGTAGAGCCGGGTAATGTCGCCATGTGGTGGCTGGGATGTACCGGAATCTGGTTCAAGACCCCGGGCGGAGCCAACATCACCATCGACCTGTGGTGCGGAAACGGAAAACGCACCCACGGCGACGGGCAGATGAAGCCGGGACATCAGATGGCAAACATGTGCGGCGGACGTCTGATGCAGCCGAACCTGCGCAATGTTCCGTTTGTGATTGATCCATTTGCATTCAAACAGGTAGACGCGGTTCTGGCGACTCATTATCATCAGGATCATATGTCTGCGGAGTGGGCGGCTCATGTCATCAACAGCGGAATGACCACGACGGATGAAAACGGAAATGAGATTCCCATACCATTTATCGGACCGGAAAAATCCGTGGAAACCTGGGTGAAATGGGGAGTTCCGGCCGAACGCTGCAAGACCGTCCGCCCCGGCGATGTGATCAAGATCAAGGATATCGAGATCGTCTGCCTTGACAGCTTCGACCGTACCTGCATCGTGACGACCGATTCCACCGGTGAGGACAGGGAAGAGCTTACCGGCAAGTGCCCGACCGATATGGATGAGAAGGCGGTCAACTACCTGCTCAAGACACCGGGCGGCAATATCTATCATTCCGGCGACTCCCACTTCTCGATTTATTTCGCGAAGCATGGCAAGGATTATGATATCGATGTGGCCTTTGGCTCCTTCGGCGAAAACCCGATCGGCATGCAGGACAAGATGACGTCCG
>CACZQU010000472.1 GCA_902783305.1 uncultured Lachnospiraceae bacterium
AAGGTCTTCTGGGGCTGTGACCTGCAGACGGAGCATGAGCGTTATCTGACGGAGCAGATCTTTAAACGTCCGGTTTTTGTGACGGATTACCCCAAGGAGATCAAGGCTTTCTATATGAAGCTCAACGAGGACGGCAGAACAGTGGCGGCTATGGACTGCCTGGTGCCGGGGATTGGAGAGATCATCGGAGGAAGCCAGAGAGAGGATGATTACGAAAAGCTTCGTTCCCGGATTGAAGAGCTGGGTATGGATGCTTCTGATTACGGGTTCTATCTGGACCTGAGAAAATATGGTTCCACCAGGCATGCGGGATTTGGCCTGGGTTTCGAGCGCTGTGTCATGTATCTGACAGGGATGGGGAACATCCGCGATGTGATTCCCTTCCCCAGGACAGTCAACAACTGCGAGCTGTAAACGGGGCAGGAGTCTGTGGCATGATACAGATAAGCAGCAGCCATTTTGTACGATACAGATAAGCAGAGGATAGTGACATGAGATTTATTCATCTTGCTGACGTACATCTGGGAGCGGTTCCGGACAGGGGCTTCCCCTGGAGCGCCCGGCGGGAGGAGGAGATCTGGGAATCTTTCCGCCGGCTGATCGCGTTGCTTTGCGATGAACCGGCGGATTTTCTTTTGATCTGCGGGGATCTTTTTCACCGGCAGCCGCTTCTGAAGGAGCTTAAGGAGGTAAGCAGCCTGTTTGGACAGATCCCCTCCACAAGAGTCTATCTGATGGCGGGAAATCACGATTATCTGAAAAAGGACTCCCTCTACCGCCAGTTTGGCTGGCCGCCCAATGTTTTTTTCTTTCCCGGAGAGACGCCCCAGAGAGTGCGTGATCCCCGCCTGCCTGTGTATATCTACGGGCTGAGCTATGAGCACCAGGAGATTCCACGGAACCTGTACGCGGATTTCTATCCATGGGAGGATGAAGACGGAGAGGATGAGGAGGCTTATCATATCCTCATGGCCCATGGCGGGGATCCGGAGCATATTCCCTTCCGGGCGGCTGATCTGGTGGATACCGGATTTGACTATGTGGCACTTGGTCATATCCACAAGCCTCAGGAGCTGATCCGGGACAGGGCGGCCTACTGCGGTGCGCTGGAGCCCATCGACCGGGGAGATACCGGTATGCATGGATATATTGAAGGATGGACAGATCATGGAAGGCTGATGACCCGGTTCCGGCCGTTTGCCTGCCGCTCTTACGAAGAACTGCGTATGAGGGTGACACCTGCGGACAACCGGGTGATTCTCGAGGAACGGCTGAAGGAAGCCATTCATGAAAAAGGACCGGGCAATATCTACCAGGTGATCCTCGAGGGAGAGAGAGCCAGCGAGCAGGTCTTTTTTGCGGAACGGCTTAAGCGGCTGGGGAATGTGATCGGGGTGCTGGACCGCACCCGGATCAGCCTGGATCTGGAGGAGCTCTATCAGACAAGCCATGGGACAATCATCGGAGATTATATTACGCTGTTTCACCCGGAGCTGGCACAGGGTGAGTGCCTTCAGCGAAAAGAACCAGACAGTATAGAGGAAAAAGCTTTGTACTATGGTCTCCAGGCTCTTCTGGAGACCTCTGTCGAATAGAGAACTTCGGAGCGGTAATCCCGGTTGTTCCCAAGGAAGGAGAGGATATGAGGATCCGAAAACTCTGTATCCGGAATTTCGGCAAGATCAATAACCGGACCCTGGTCCTGTCAGAGGGAATCAATATTCTCTACGGAAAGAACGAAAGCGGCAAGACGACCTTTTACCATTTCCTGAAAGGGATGTTTTATGGAATGAGCCGCAAGAGAGGGCGTGGTGCCGGAAAAGATGTTTATTCGATCTACGAGCCCTGGGAGGATCCGGCTTCCTACGGCGGAA
This sequence comes from uncultured Lachnospiraceae bacterium, assembly GCA_902783305.1. GTDB lineage: Bacteria > Bacillota > Clostridia > Lachnospirales > Lachnospiraceae > Blautia_A. Next base: position 1,875 of record CACZQU010000472.1, read on the forward strand.
TATTGTGGTTTGAAGCCGGAGGAAACCATTACCGGCTCAGAAGGGACTTTTACAGGGAAGCGCCGGGGACAGAGCTCCTGGAGGAAACCTTGCTGAAGGAGATGGATCCGGACAGTCTGGAGGAGATTCTGGGAGGAGTCAGTGAAGCGGTCTATGAGAATACGGTCTCAGTGGGGCAGCTCAGGAGCGTGAGCGGAAGCGACCTGGCGAGAGAGCTGACCAGTTATATCGCCGCGACCCAGGGAGCAGCAGACCGGCGGATCAGCCTGGAGAGGGCTGAGCAGTTCCTGAAAATGCACAGGAAAGGATTCCTGGAAACGAAGGAAAGGAGCTTCAGGGACCGCAAGAAGAGCTTCGACAAGATGGAGGGTCAGGAAGAATACCTGAAAAAGGAGCTTGCGGAAATCGAAATCAGAACACAGGATATGATCAGGCGGAAGGAGGAATACCTCCGGGAAAAGGAGCCTTTGGCGAAAACACCGGAATATGGAAGCCGGAACCGGGAGTTTGAGCAGCTGGAGCTTCGCAACCGGAGACGGATGGGTGCGTCAGGCCTTGCCGGAATCATCGCGTTCAGCCTGCTGATATCGGGAGTTCTGGCCCAAAGCTCCCTCGTGCATATCCTCATCCGGGGCTTTATCACGCTGGCCGCTTTGGGATATTGCGTGTACTGTCTGGCTGTCGGTCAGAAAATCAGCCGGAAAAAAGAACAGATTGAGGCGGCGCAGCGCCGGGAAAAGCTGAAGCGGAAGAAACGGGAAGAGAATCTGGCAAAAATCGAATGGGATACCCAGAACCTTGCCAATCTGAAGCGGGACAGGCTCTGTGCCCTGGAAAATCTGAACAAGGACCGGGAAGAATATGAAGCTTCTCTGGGGCTGCCGGTGGCGGAGGACGAGGAAATTGAAGCCATCAATCTGGCTCTGGAGAAAATCACCCAGGCGTCCGGCGTGATCCGTACCCAGTTTGGCGCCCGCCTGAGGGAGAGGACTTCCCGGATCCTGTCCGAGATTACAGAGGGAAAATACAGGGAAATCCTGGTGGACGATCAGTTTCATGTCCGCCTGAATCTGGAAGACCGGACGGTGGATCTGGAGAGACTGAGCAGAGGAACTGTGGAACAGATTTACTTCGCTTTGCGGATGGCCTCCGGCGAGCTGCTTTGCAATGGCGAAACCTTTCCGGTCATTCTGGACGATGTATTCGGGATGTATGACGACGAAAGGCTGGCGGCAGTTCTTCGCTGGCTGGAGAAGCAAAACCGCCAGGTCATCATCTGTACCTGCTCAAAAAGAGAGGAGGAGATGATGCTGGCGGAAGGCATCCGGTTTACCCAGACGGAGCTGTAGGCGGCAGGCACCGGGCGCTGAAGCGGCCGTGATGGCCCGGCAGCCGGTGCCGGGAACGGAAAAAAGCTTCAGGCCGCCTGATAAGCCTTGATTGCTCTCCGGATCCGGTCCACCGGATTGAGAAGATCGCTGATGGAAAGATCGTGGTTCAGCGTGTCGATGATCAAGGCAACATATTTGCTCATATCGGTGGATATATAATATTCTTTCTGCAAAAGCTCCGGGGACTGATAGATCAGGTTGGTGGTCAGAAGGCGGGTAAAATATCCGTTTTTGTAGGCCTTGTCAAATTTCTCCAGGCCTTCGGTGAAGCAGCCGAAGGTGGAACAGATGTAAATCCGGTTGGCTCCCCTGCCTTTGAGCAGCCCGGAGGTCTCCAGGATGGTGTCGCCGGAGGAGATCATGTCATCGACCAGAATCACATCCTTTCCCTTCAGGGACGGCCCGAGAAACTCGAAAGCGGCCACCGGATGGCGTCCGTTGACGAGCTTGGAATAATCCAGCCGTTTATAATACATCCCCATGTCCACACCAAGGACATTGGCAAGATAAATCGCACGGTGCATGCTGCCTTCATCAGGACTGATGATCATGAAATGTTCATTGTCCAGATGGAGGCCTTTTTCGTTTCCCAGAAGCGCTTTGACGAACTGGTAGGCTGGCTGGACGGTCTCAAATCCGTGCAGCGGCGTGGCATTCTGGATCCGGGCGTCATGAGCGTCAAAGGTGATGATGTTCTCCACTCCCATTTTGACCAGCTCGTGAAGGGCATTGGCACAGTCCAGGGATTCCCGGGCATTTCGCTTGCTCTGGCGGCCTTCATACAGATAAGGCATGATGACGTTGATCCGTCTGGCTTTTCCGCCGATCGCCCCGATTACCCGCTTGAGATCCTGGTAATGATCGTCAGGAGACATATAGTTGACATAAGGCCCGATGGGATAGGTGATCGAATGGTTGCATACGTCCACGAGGATGTACACATCATCGCCCCGGACGGATTCCGGTATGACGCATTTCGCTTCGCCGGTGCCGAAGCGCGGGGTCTGGACATTGACGAGAAAGCTGTCACGCCGGTATCCCTCAAAGGAAAAGGAGTCCATAGCCGGATTGCTTCTGAGAGAACGCCAGTTCACAAGCCATTTGTCGACCTGGCGTCCCAGTGACTGGCAGCTTTCGAGAGAAATCAGTCCGAGACGGCCAAAGGGCAGGGTAGCGATATCTTTGGGAGAAATCTGCGCCATGATTACAGGCTCCTTTCTTGCGAATCGGGTAAGGATCCGGTTCCTTCTTTCCGGAAGCGCTTTTGTATACGGATATCCCTGCATGTCAGTTTACAGATCCGGTAGCTGCTGTAAATCCGGGAAAAGGTTCTCTCCGAATAGAGGGAAGCGAATTCTTTCAGGTTGAGGTTGGTGGAGATCAAAGTGCATTTCCGGGCGGAGAGACGGTCATTGACGCACTGGAAAAGCTGTGAGGAGGTGAAGCTGTTGGTCAGCTCTGTCCCCAGATCGTCGATGATCAGAAGCTGGGCATCCAGAAGATCAGACTTGCTTCCGCCTCCGGATTCCGGTGAAAAGGTATACTCGGCAAGCTGCGCGAACAGATCCTGTGCAGAGAAATACAGAACCAGATGGGAAGTGTCCAGCAGCGCATTGGCGATACACAGAGAGAGGAAGGTTTTTCCGACTCCGGTGTCCCCATAAAAAAACAGGTTGTCATGGAGGGTGTCAAAATTCCGGACGAAGCGGCGGGAGGCGTCAAGAGCTTCCCTGGCGAGCTCGCGCTCGCTTTTTCCGGACTGCCCGGCGGCATCCTCTGAATAATAATCCAGCAGAAAGCCGTCAAAGGATGCTTCCTTCATCTCCTCATTCAGACGGGACCGGGAATACAGCAGGGCAACCTCGGCTTTTTTGAAGCAGGTACATTTGTGTCCGAGGACATATCCGGTATCCTGACACAAAGGACACTCATAGGGCGTCTCCAGATAGTCTGCCGGATAGCCGTTTGAGGTGAGGAGGTCTTTGCGCTCCTGGGCAAGAAGGCGGATATGGGTGCGAAGCTCCTCAAGCTGCGTCTCTCTCTCATCCGGATCCCCCTGAAGCAGACGCTTAAGATGCTGCGTGCTGGCTGAGGCGATTTCCTCCTCGATCTGAACAAGACGCGGACAGGCGGCATACAGCGCCTGCCTCCGCTCCGTCAGGATCCGCTGGGCGCGCAGCTGTCTCTGGCTGTAGAGCCGCATGATCTGGTCATATTGGTAATTCTGCAGAGCCAAAGCGTCTCTCCTCCTTAGTTCATCAGCATTCTTTCCAGCTCGTCAAAATCATAATTCCGCTGGGTAAAGTTGTTGAACCGGTTGGAGCTGCCAGCCGGCTGGGCAGTTTTTGCCTTGCGGGACGCTGCTTTCCTGACATGTGCCTCATCGAGCTTGCGGATGTCCTCCAGGGTGCATACTTTCTTTTTGTGCCAGCCGGAGAGGATGCTGTCGGCATACTGGAAGGTTCCCTTTCCTGTGGAGATGACGGTACGGCTGCAGGCCTCCAGAACAATATCCAGGCTGAAGCCGTAGGTGTCAAACCAGGTCTCCATATAACGGATCTCCTGACTGACGGGATTGCGCCCGCTGATGCCCAGAGCCCTCAGAACCGTGAAAAACTCTCTTCGGCATACAGACGTCGTCTGTTTTGCCATAGATACGGTGGTGATCCCCTCCCTGGCCCAGGCATGGGCGACGGTTTCGATATAATGAATGCTGGTGTGTCCGTGGCTGACACAGTATTCGATCAGATAATCAATCAGGTCAATACTCATGTGCAGATCATCATAGAACAGCAGAATCCGCTGCATCTCACCGGAGGTCAGGGGTCTTCCCATATACTGTTCGGCAATGAAAAGAAGCTGCTTGATCTCTTCGCTTTCCGACAGCTGTGCGATCCTGTCGGGGGTCATGACGGATTTGTGGGCAGAACGGATAGGTGTCACTCTCGAAGAGGAGGAAGGCGAACCGGGAAGGGCGGGCGCGATGACGGAACCGGCTGCGGATCTGCCGGCATCGGAAACTGCAGCGGGCAGATCTGCCGGAGCCTGGAGAGGATCATCACAAGGATCGCAAAGGGAAACTGACTCAATGCTCCCCAGCCCTGCCATTGCTCCCTCCTGCTCTCCATCCCGGAAAGCAAGATGGATCAGCCCGAGCTGATCCCAGTAACGGAGTGCCCGAAGGATATCTCCTTCGGTACACATCAGCGTATCCGCAAGCTGGCTGCAGTCCAGGTCCTGTCCGAGGGAAAGGCGGTAGAGCAGGCAAAGATAAACCTTGACGAACTCACCGTTGGCCTGCGCCATATAGTTTTCAATGAAACTGCCGGGGATGGCAACTGCCTGAAGCCGGCTTTGATTCTGCAGACAGATCGTACCCATTCCTATCCCCCTCCTTTTCCTGTGAAACACCCTCCGGCTCAGCCAGGCAGCTGAGCCTCGTGGTGAAGTCTTATCATAATCGGCGAAAGCTGAAAAGTAAGGAATTTTCCGATGGCTGTCGGATCCTGTCGTTTTCCAGCTGCGAATGGATTATAACACAACCTTTCAGGATTGAGAATAGCTGTTTTTTCCAGGAAAAAGTGGATGTACAGATGTGGAAAATGTGGATAAATCCGGGAAAGTCGAAATTACAGCCCTTTATGCTAAGCAGAGAAAAGAAGAGTTTCCCACAGTGGAATGTGGATAATGTGGATAACCTTGACGGATCACTGATTTTGGCGAATCGCAAAATGTGGATAAGTTTTTTTGCATTGTCCCCCTGCGCGGCAGAACGTGAACCGTTGTGCATTGCAGGGGGAATACGACATGGGCTGCTGCAGCTGTTGTTTTATTTTTTCCCCAGCAGCTCTTCACCGATGCGCACCACATCTCCGGCACCCATGGTGAAAATCAGATCACCCTTGGAGCAGTGGGAGAGCAGATACTGCTCGATCAGGTCGAAGGAATTGAAATATTCACAGTGGACACCGAGCTCCTGGATCCGGTGCTGCAGATCTTCAGAGGAAACGCCCAAGGTATCATTTTCCCGGGCGGCATAGATGTCGGCGAGGACAACATGGTCGGCTTTTGACAGCGCTCTGGCAAATTCCGACATCAGCGATTTGGTACGGGAATAGGTATGAGGCTGAAATACGCACCAGACTTCATTATGGGGATAATCCTTCGCGGCGCTTAAGGTCGCCTCGATTTCTGTCGGATGATGGGCATAGTCATCGATGATGACGACTCCTCCGATCTCTCCCTTGAACTCAAAACGCCGCTCGGCTCCGGTGAAATGGCTCAGACCGCTGACGATGGCTTCATCGTCCACGTCCAGCAGCTTCGAGGCCGCAATGGCGGCGAGAGCGTTGGATACATTATGCCGTCCGGGAATCCGGAGATAGTAATTTCCTGCTTTCCGGCCTTTTTCCAGCAGCGTAAAGGCAGGATGACCGTATTTGTCTTTCATAAGGTCGGCGGCCATGTAATCCGCCTCATGATCCATGCCGATCGTGACGATCTGACATGGCAGGTCACGGGTGATCTCCTCGTATTCAGGAATGTCCGAGCTGATGATCAGAAAGCCGTCCTTGGGCAGAAGCTCGGCAAAAGCCCGGAAGGAACGGCGGATCTCATCGATGTCTTTAAAGAAATCGAGATGATCCGGCTCGATGTTCAGAATGATTTCCATCGTGGGGAAAAAGCTGAGAAAGCTGTTGGTATACTCACAGGCCTCAGCCAGAAACAGTCCGGATTTCCCGACCCGGATATTCCCGCCGATGGAGGGGAGAATCCCGCCCACACTGATGGTGGGATCTTTATCTGCTTCCAGAAGAATCTGGGAAAGCATGGAGGTCGTGGTGGTTTTTCCGTGGGTTCCGGCTACGGCGATGGAGGTCGGGTAGTTTTTCATGATCTGTCCGAGAAGATCAGCACGGCTGAGCATGGGAAGCCCTCTCGACACCGCCTCACCGTATTCCGGATTTGTCTTGCTGATGGCGGCGGTATAGACAACGAGCCCGACATCGTCGGTGATATTCGAAGCACGCTGTCCATAGTACAGACGGACCCCTTTCTTCTCCAGGGCCTTTGTCAGCGGACTGCTTTTGGCGTCGGAGCCGGACACGCGAAAGCCGCGGTCCAGGAGAACCTCTGCCAGCCCGCTCATACTGATTCCTCCAATTCCGATAAAATGGATGTGCAAAGGCTTGTTGAAATCGATTTTATACATGATGACATCTCCTATCTGATCTATGATTCCGCAGCCTGTGCCGCGGATCCGTCCGTTTCTGGTTTACTATTCAGCCGTCCCTGAAAATGCGCTTATCTGAACGTCATGCTCGCATGTAAGGGCAGATAAGCGCATTTTCAGGTGACAGC
>CACZQU010000473.1 GCA_902783305.1 uncultured Lachnospiraceae bacterium
CTTCGCCTGAGGAAGCTTCTTCTCCTGATGCTTCTTTTTCCGGTACAGCTGCCTCCGGCTGACTGCTGTCAGAGGAATCCATGATACCGGAACCAAGCTGCTGTTTCAGCTCCATTGCCTTCATGACATATGTTCCTTCGCTGAACCAGAGAATGATCTCATTACAAAGATCTACGCATTTCTGATTATCTCCGCTCTGATAATACAGCTTTGCGAGTTCATAAGACCATTTTTCCGTAAATTCTTTATTTTTATATTTTTCCAGCAAAGGAATCCTTTTTTCTGCCGGCTCGTTTAAAGCAGTCTTAATCTTATATTCAAGAACATAACGATTGCTGTCATCCGGCGCAATCTCGATAAATTCGCTGAAGAAATCCTGAGCACTTTCCACATCCTGCATTTTAAGGGATACTTCAATCAGTCTGGTCAGAATATTTTTTCCGATTGGCGCCCTGTGATAAGCCAGAAGAAAAATTTCACGGCTGTCTTCATAGCGTTTATTGACAGCGTAGATTTCTCCTACAACACATAGAGTTCTGACATTTTTAACTCTGCGCCAGTCTATGCTGTCAACGACCTTTAATGCGCCTTCATAATCTTTTTTGTCGACAAGATTATTAATCTCTTCCAGTTTGATACGAAATTCTTCTTTATCCAACTTACGTCACCAACTTTCAATCAATCATCCCATTTGCAACGTGGAAAACTTTATTCATCTGAAAATGACTGTTCACAAAATCATCAATACCGGTACATGTTATCATAGTCTGTATTCCTTCTATACTTTCCAGCAGGAAATTCTGCCTTCCTCTGTCGAGCTCGGAAAGAACGTCGTCGAGCAGAAGAACCGGTGAATGAGATGTTTTTTTTCGGATCAGGCTGATCTCCGAAAGTTTGAGAGATAATGCAGCGTTTCTCTGCTGTCCCTGAGAACCAAAGTTCCTCAGATCAATACCATTTGACTCTATTCGGAAATCATCTCTGTGAGGACCGGTAGTTGTCGTTTTCATCCTGAGATCACGGGACTGGTTCTGAATCAGTTTTTTTTCAAAGTCAGAAACAATGACATCCGGTTCATAGGTAAGCTTTATTTTTTCTTTCTGTCCGGAAAGCTTCCAATGTATTTCTGATATTATCTCATTTATCTGGGAAAGAAAAGCCTTTCTTGTCTCAATAATCAAAGAACCATAACGTAAAAGCTGTTGGTTCCATATTTCAAGTGTAGATTCCAGAGACGGATGAAAGGGAATGTCCTTTAACAGCTGATTTCTTTCTTGCAGAACCTTATGATAATCTGATAAATTTGAAAAGTATACCGAATTTAACTGACATAATTCAGAGTCAAGAAATCTTCTCCTCTCGGAAGGACCTTCTTTGATCAACTGCAGATCTTCCGGTGAAAAAAACACGACATTGATGACACCTAAAAGATCTTTTGCCTTTCGAATAGGAACCCCGTCGACAGCTGCTCCTTTTGCTTTATCTTTTCGAAGATGCATATCAATGGTACGGTTCATATAATCTGAAAAAATCCCGAGCCTGATATGAGCTTCATCCTGTCCGAAAAGAATCATTTCCCTGTCTCTGGATCCTCTGTGAGACCGGCTGGTACTGCACAAATAAACAGCTTCCAGGATATTTGTCTTGCCTTGAGCGTTATCTCCATAAAAAATATTTGTCTTTTGGTCGAGAACCAGATCCAATGTCCTATAATTTCTGAAATTATTGAGACGAATGGATTTGATATACATAAGAAATCCTCTTTCTCAGATATACTGACTTTTGCAATAAATGACTCCTGCGGATTGTTTCGTGCTTTGCATCGGAGTCATTAAATGCAGTTAAATAAAAAAGATCTGATGTCATTGATCTTTTGACTGAATCAGGCAGGTTTCCCCTTTGTAGGTAAATGAATCTCCGGGATACAGTTTACGTCCTCTTCTTGTATCGACCTCGCCGTTTACCTTTACAAGTCCGGAAGTAATTTCCATTTTGGCAGCTGCACCATCAGAAACGAGATCTGCAAGTTTGAGAGCTTGTCCGAGTTTGATGAATTCGTCTTTGATTGTGATAGTCAAAAAGATTTTCTCCTTTCTTTGAATGGGCAGACTCGTGAACACAATTAACTGCCATTTATCCTGAAAACATCGTGTATTCACTCGTTATACAGTACCTGTACCGGCAGCAATTTACGTTATCGAGTACAAATTCCTGAATACATTAAAAATTATAAGCATTCTGGTTGATATTAATCGGAAGAATCAGATAAATATAATCATCATTTTCATTCCGGATATAACATGGTGCTTTTGAGTTAATCAGGAACATGGTAATCATTTCATCATTGATGGAACGAAGAGCGTCAAGAAGAAAGCGAGGATTAAACCCTATTATCAGATCTTTTCCTTCTTTATCGATGTGTATGGATTCATTCATGGAGCCTAAAGGCGATTCCAGAAAAAAGTGGATTTCTTCATCCATAATTTTCAGAATTAAAGGTTTTTTGTCGTTTTCTTTGATCAATAAAGCAGCACGGTCTATACATTCGATAAATTCTTTCTTGTTAATTGAAAGCTTTGTCTCATAGTCAGATGAAAGCATGTTGTCGATTTTGAAATAATCTCCGGTGATAAGCCGGGATACGATAGTTGTATTTTCAATGTGGAAAATAATATGCTGATCGGTAAAACAGATATCGACGATATCTTCGATTTCTCCGGAAAGAATTTTGCTGATTTCGGATAGCGTCTTTCCAGGAATAATCACTTTGGTATTTTCAGTGGAATTTTCCAGATGAAAGTTGCGTATGGAAATCCTGTGGCCGTCCAGAGAAACCATCCTGAGAGAAGAATCCTTAATTTCAAACAGTTCACCTGTCATAACAGGATTATTTTCATTGGAGGCGATGGAAAAAATGGTCTGTCTGATCATTTCTTTCAAAGCATACTGGGACATTGACAATGAATGAGAGTATTCTACATAAGGAAGACGGGTGAATTCATCTCCGTTCATGGAAGGAATCTGGAATTTTGCTTTTTCGCAGGTAATCAGGATGAAAGCTGATTTTTCATCAGTGCGGATATGGACGTCATTGTCCGGAAGCTTACGGATTATTTCCGAGAATATCCTCGCATCGATTGCAGTAATTCCTTTTTCTACGATAGTGCCTTCTGCTGAAGTATCGATTCCCAGTTCCATATCATTGGTAATGAAATGAATGGAACTGGCGGAGGCATCGATGAGAATGCACTCCATTATTTTCATTGTGGTATGAACGGGTACTGCTTTCATTACAATATTTATACTTTTAAGCAGGTCATTTCTGGAGCAGACTATTTCCATTCTGTAACTCCTTTTTGCTTTTGATCCCTTCAGCTGATCAATGAAAGTGAATGTATCTGAATAACCGGGCGCGGGA
>CACZQU010000474.1 GCA_902783305.1 uncultured Lachnospiraceae bacterium
GAAAAATCCATGATGATATGCCCCTGCTCATCCACCGGATCAATCTGCTTCAAGCCGCCATAACGGCTTCCCATCCCCGCCGCCATCACTACGAGCGTCGGTTTTTTCCTGTTCTCCATAGCTTTTCCCTCGTTTCCTTAAAACGGCCGGATCTCTTCATCCTCATCGTCCGTCTTTGTAATGTTACGTATCTCAACAAAAAAAGACGTCCCGTTTTCCAGCCGCACTTCTACCAGATCCCCGACACGATGGCCGCGAATCGCTTTCCCTATGGGTGATTCAATGCTGATACGGTTTTCCAGGGAATTTCCCCGGATCGAGGTAACCAGTTTATAGGTCTGAATCTCATTCTCGCTTTCAAATAAGATCTCCACAAGATCATTCAACCCTACCTCGTCATCCCGGGACTCGTCGGATATGATCGTGGCATTTTTCAGCATATTTTCCAGATAGCGGATCCGGCTTTCATTCTGGTTCTTATATCTCTTTGCGGCGTAATACTCAAAGTTTTCACTCAGGTCGCCTTGTGCCCTCGCCTCCTGAACCGAAGCAATCGCTTCTCTTCTTATTACATTTTTCCTGTGATCAAGCTCCTGCTCGATTTTCTGTACATCCTTTTTGGTAAGCTTCTCTCCCATGATTTCCTTTCATTTCTTTTGATTCCCCAGCCGCATCTCTTCCATCCATTTTACAACCTCCGGCGACGCCTGGTCGAATAAATAGCTTCGCTCTCCAGGCTTTGGCACGTGAATCGTCTCATGGATCTCCCCTGCTGCCCGTTTCATTTCCTCCCTCAGCCCGGCCGCCGAAATTCTTGTTGCGCCCTGGCCTAAAATGATCATCTGTTCCAGACCGTCAGAGGTTGCGACAGTAACTTTATGGTTTTTGGCCAGCTTATGAACGGTCCTCTCAATATACATGTCCGCGGTCTCGGCTTCCCTGGTATATACCACATAGATGTTCGAGACTTTTATAACCTCCTCGGCATGCCCTTCCATCTTATAAGCGTCAAATACTAAAATCACGGTAAGACCCGTAATTCCCTGATAATTTCCAAGAACATCCATCAGCTGCTGCTGTGCTGCAAAAATATCAGTCTTTGCCATTTCGGACAGCTCAGGCCACGCAAAAATGATATTATAGCCGTCAACCAGGAGATATTCCTCCCCATCCAGTCTTTTTTTCGGGCGGTATTGGTATTCCTTTTCAGGAGCTGTAATCTCTCTCGAGAACGGCATCCTTTCCAGGCGCGACTTCACAGGGCCAAAGGTTCTCTCAAAGATTGCCTGCAATTCCTTGTCCTGGGCATAGCTTCCCATGGAATCATAGGCATTCCGCTTAGACCCTGTCTGCGACTGCCTTTTTCCTGATGACCCCGCTTTGTCTGACAGACCTTTGAGGTTGGAGTCCGAAGCTCCATTCTCTGTGAAAGATGGTTCCGGTTCTTCCTCTGATTCGTCCCATGAAACGGTGCTGACATCATCCGTCAGGTGCATATAATCCTCTACTTCATCCCACGGCACGATAAAACCGGCTCCATGAGCGCAGAAAACAGAGCTCGCGGGATGATCAATATCCCTCTCAGAGTCATAACCAATGGCTTCCACAATGCTGTCCTGATCCTGGCACGGATGATAACCGGATAGTGTCAGGCTGATCCTCCCCTGTCCGGAGGTATAGGAAAGGACCTCCCTCGGATAGGATCGCATTGAGCTGACGGGGGCTTCTCCCGTAATTACCGTCAGTTCCTCTTCGGTCTCCGGGGAGGAAAAGCTGCCTCCCATTTTCTGGATATCCGTAAGAGCCCTGCCGACCATATTTCCGGGCAGTTCCAGCCGGAAGGCATAATAGGGTTCCAAAAGGACAGACCTTGCCTTTTTTAACCCGTTCCGCACAGCCCGATAGGTCGCCTGGCGAAAATCCCCTCCCTCGGTATGCTTGATATGAGCCCTGCCATTGATCAATGTGATTGCCAGATCCGTCACCGGGGATCCTGTCAGCACCCCGGGATGCTCTGTCTCCATCAGATGGGTAAAGATCAGCCGCTGCCAGTTTCGCTCCAGCACATCCTCGCTCAGTGCTGTATAACAGTTAATCCCGCTTCCCCTCTCTGCCGGCTCCAACAAAAGATGAACCTCCGCGTAATGGCGCAGCGGCTCGAAATGTCCGATGCCAATGACAGGCGCGGCGATCGTCTCCTTATATACCACACTGCCCTCATCAAAGTCCACGGCGACATGAAACCGTTCCCAGATCACGCTTTTCAATACCTGGGTCTGGACCTCCCCCATCAGCATCACGTGAATTTCCTTCAGATCCTCTCTCCATACCACATGAAGCTGCGGATCCTCCTCTTCCAGCTCTCTCATCTGGCGAAGCATCCGTGTTACCTGGACATCCGTGGGCAAAATCAGCTGATATGTCAGAACCGGCTCAAGAACCGGAAGCGGGGAATTTTCTTCCGTACCCAGGCCTTCCCCCGGCTTTGTCCTCGTAAGGCCTGTTACCGCCACAACCATGCCGGGGCCGGCTTCCTTGAGGAGCTGGTATTTATCTCCTGAATATAACCGGAGCTGATCCGTTTTCTCATCCCAGGCACTCTCACCAGTTCCTCCGGATAAGACGCCTTTCACCTTCAGCGTACCGCCGGTTACTTTCAGGAACGTGAGCCGGTTTCCCTGGTCATCTCTTGAAATTTTAAATAC
>CACZQU010000475.1 GCA_902783305.1 uncultured Lachnospiraceae bacterium
AGATCGCACCGATATCCTTATATTAAATCCGGGAAGATATAAAGTCGATCTGAAGGTTTCAGTTAATTCAGGCAGCACAGGAAGCGGGGATATACCGCCGGGACGAGGGTGACTGCTATTGTCTGACCATGAGGAACTTGCTGCGGATCAGGCAAAGCTGAAAACGAAAAGCAAATCATATATAAATAAAAACCAGGGCACTATGTGCCCTGGTTTTCTGATCTCCCTGTTGTCCATAAGCGATTCAGGAATCCATGACTCGATGCAATTACGATTGATGGTATTCAATAATTTCGCTGTCGGAATTGAGAAATTGCTCTTCACATTTTTATGGCAAAAACAAGTCCGGCTGCAAGGATCAGCACTGAGAGCCCGAGCAGAATCATGACAGACTGTTCTGAAGAACCTCCCTGTTGATCAAATGTCATCCCTTCCGGTGGTGTAAAGCCTTCCCTCCCAAAGGATGGCTGCCTCCTGTTATCCTGAGGAGTGTTATCCTGAACATCGTTTTTCTGTGAGTCCGGTTCGTTCTCAGGGTTATCTGCAGTCTGGGGTGATGATTCTTCATGCGATGTTATTGCATTTGTTTCTTCAACCTGCCTCGGAAGAGAGAGCGCTGTTTCACCACTCTGCTGCGGGATGGCAGATTCAGTGCCGGTGTCTTGTTCTGAAGATGCGGATGCTGTGTCATTTTGCACTGGAGTCATAGTTTATTCAATTCATGACAAGAGCCGTGGTGAAGTGAGAAACACTTCTTAACCACGGCTCATTTGGTGTTTTTCAAAACCTGCTTGACAACGCAAAACATCTGATATATACTTTATAATATCAAATAGATAATATAAAAGATATCGATGATACATTAAGGCATATGAAACCCTATGGGAAATCCGGAGGATGCCATGAGAATAAAAGATGAAGAAAAAGAGTTTCTGGAGTCATACGATCCATCAATATATGACCGTCCATCCGTGGCAGTGGACATACTGCCGTTTATGCAGGAATCCGGGAAACTGAAAATTGTGATGGTGAAGAGGGGCGAACCGCCGTTCAAGGACGCATGGGCACTGCCTGGAGGGTTCATCCGGATGGACGAATCAGCAGACGATGCGGCCAGAAGGGAACTGGAAGAAGAAACCGGCATGAAAGCTTCAAAGATCGAGCAGCTTTATACGTTCTCTGATCCTGGCAGGGATCCAAGGATGAGGGTATTGTCTGTTGCATATCTGTGCATCGTGCCGGAAGGACCTGTGCCGCTTGCGGCCGGGACGGATGCCTCTGAAGCAGAAGTATTCATTGTCACAAACCGGAATCCCCTGGAGCTTACCAGTACCGTCGGAACCGTAATCCTTGAGGACAACCTGGCTTTTGACCATGCTGAAATCATCAGGACAGCGCTCGCAAGGATGGAAGGAAAAGCCTGGTATACGGATATCGCGTTCGCATTCCTGAGAGACAGGGAGTCTTTCACATATAAGGAGCTGATGTATGCGTTTGAAGCAGTCCTGGGAAAGACTCCGGTTCCAAGCAATTTCCGGCGGAGGGCGAATGGGATCTGGAAAATCGAGCCGACAGGAAAATATGGGCCGCAAAGCGGATTAAAAATACCGGAGCTTTTCCGTTTTGCCGGGCAGAAGGAATAGACACAGATCAGGAACTGACCACCACATGTCCAACCCATGCCACAGCATTTCAGGAAAGGGGATGATGTCGTTTGGTTATTGTAGTAATGGGGGGATCCTTTAATCCTCCGACAATTGCCCATTTAAAAATCATGCAGACTGCACTGGACGCTGTAAATGGGGAAACAGGTTTCTTCGTGCCGGTCAGTTTCCCCTACCTGAAGAGGAAAATGGCAAAAGCCGGGCAGAGCCACCTGTGCCTTTCGGATAATCTGCGTATCAGGATGCTGGAAGCCATGTCTGCATCGGACAGCAGGATCCGGATTTTTACTGAAGCAATGGACAGCCCGTTTTCTGATGATGCCGGACTTATGAAGCTGATCCAGGACAGATACCCTGATGCCAGCCTTTACTATGCAGCCGGGGCAGATAAGCTGGATCTTCTTGATCACTTTGCGATGAAAAGCGATTTCCTTAACTGCTTCCGGTGCATCCTCTATGCAAGAGACAGCAGCCGGTTAAGTGAGGAGATTGCAGCTCATGAACACCTTGCGGAATGCCAGGATGCTTTTATCCTGGTCAATCCACCGGAAGAAATTGAGGGGATAAGCTCCACCAGAATCAGAGGATATCTGTTTGACATCGGCCCTGTGGCAGAAATGCTTCATCCGGAGGTCATTCCACTGCTCCGGGGATTGAGAAAAGAAGACTTTCCGGAAGAAATTTTGCAGTTTAAAGATGGATACCGTTTCCTGTCAAACGATTTTCCTGCCGAAGTCACGTATGAAGGGATTACATATCCCTGCGCGTCCTTGGCATTCCTGGCATCAAAAACGGACGACATGGCTGAACGGAAGTCGATTTCGAGAATGAATCCCGTCAAAGCCAGGCAGAAACATAGTGCAGACCCGGGATCCCCTGAATGGAAAACCAACAGAAAAGCCATCATGAAGGAAATCGTCCGGTCGAAATTCCTGCAGAATCCCAGCCTGATGGAACAGCTGGCTGCGACGGGCAGAAGGAAACTGATCAATGGAGGGAAAAAGGACACGTTCTGGGGTATCAGTCTTATCACATGGGAAGGCGAAAATCATCTCGGGCAGATCCTCATGAAAGTCAGGGAGGAGGGATTTGAAGGATGAAATATACAAGAGAAATGATAGTTGAGCGGTATAATGCAGGTGAAGAAATGAACGTCATCGCTTTCTGGGGGCATACACCCAATCCCAGAAAGATGACAAAAGCCTGTTTCAGCCAATGGTACGACTGCCGTTTCGAGGCAGATGGCGTCCGGTACCATACAACAGAACAATACATGATGGCCCGGAAAGCCATGCTGATGGGCGATACCATTACATACGGCAGAATCATGGCCGCGGATACCCCCAGGGATTACAAAGCATTAGGAAGGGAAGTGCAGAATTTCGATGCCGCTTTGTGGGATCAGGAAAAGTACAACGTGGTCCTTCAGGGAAACCTGGCGAAATTTTCCCAGAACCCTGAGCTGTTTGAATTCCTTGACGGCACCGGCAGCAGCATCCTGGTAGAGGGCAGCCCCTATGACGGGATCTGGGGCGTGAATCTGGGAATTGATGATCCGGGGATCAACAACCCTAATAATTGGAAAGGAGAAAACCTCCTGGGCTTTGCCTTGATGGAGGTACGGGATATCCTGCGGGACGAATCAACACAACAGGACATATAACTTTGCGGAAGCACAACAATAATAACCGGAACGGATAACCGGGAAGGAGGCAGTAAAAATGTTTGAGAACGGGTTTGGAGGAATGATGAACGGAATGTTCGGGAAAGTGGCACCGGGAATGTGCCGGATTTCCATAAACGGGAACATCGCAGTAAAAACAACAAACGGGTACAAAGAATTCGATGTGGACAGCGGAAGACTGACAAACTGCGACAGCTTTGTGCTGGATGTCGGGGACGACATGTTCTTCTGCTTCCCGACAAACAAGGCGGCCAAAGGGGACATCATCCTGGTCGGAGGAAAGCCGAAATGCGTCATGAGCGTCGGGAAAGACACGATCAAAGTCCTTGGGTATGAGGACGGGCAGATCCAGGAACTGGTGCCGGAGCGCCATATGTTCCTTGGCGAAACCTATTTCTATGGGAAGATCGTTTCTATCTTCGGGAACCGCAAGGGCAGCAGGAAGAAAGGCATGGGCAACATCATGAAGTTCATGTTCCTGTCTCAGATGCTGAAGGGAAAAGGAACAGATGAAAGCAGCTCCGGTATGACCCAGCTCCTCCCGTTCATGCTCATGAGCGGGAACGGTGGGTTCATGGACGGTCTTTTTGAGTTCATGGACGATGAGGATGATGTGGAAAACACGGACGACGGTGAAGCGTAAAACGGCAGAAATAAACAGGAAGGGGGATTGAACCATGGGAAGCGGAAGCTGGAAGAGGGAGGAATTCCGCAGATACTCTGCAAGCAGGGGAGAAGAGCTGGATGCAGCCGACAGGGTTGTTTCCAGCATGAACATCCAGGAACGGTTCAAAGAAAAGAAAATACATCCGGACCTTGATCCCTTTAAAATCATGAGGGAATGCAGGGACACGAAAGAACACCCGGGAACCAGACCGGTAATTATCGGTCTGGATGTCACCGGGAGCATGTCGGATGTCCTGGAAGAGACGGCGAGGTGCATCGGCACTGTAATGAACAATATCATGACAGCAGGAGAAACGGTCCCGGAGGCAAAGGATGTGGAATTCTGCATCTCGGCATATGGCGATTTTGCTTATGACAGAGCCCCGGTACAGTTTTCACAGTTTGAATCGGATACGAGGATTGCGGAACACCTGGACAAGGTATACTTTGAGCGCGGAGGTGGCGGGAATGCCTTCGAATCCACGACAGTAATTTGGTACATGGGAACGAGGCACTGCGACCTGGACTGCTGGAAGCGTGGCAGGAAGGGGCTTATCATCACTATAGGCGATGAAGAATGCCCGCCATATCTTCCGAAAATACCGCTGGCAAATGCGACAGGGGACAGCCTGCAGGCGGACATCCGGACTAAAGACCTTTACGCGGAAGCCTCCAGGAAATACGAGATACACCACATCCATGTCCTGCACAGACGGCAGGATCCACTTATCCGGAAGAGTTGGGAGAAATCTATTGGCGAACAGAATTACCACGAGTCTGAGGTAAACGGCCTTGGAAACCTGATTACCAGTATTGTCCTGTCTGCAGGAAAAGAGGAAACGAGCGTTCCCGCAGGTGACGGGATGATTTCATGGTGAAAAGGATCTAAACGACGCAAAGGACTGCAAGAGGGGGGTGCGGGGTATGCCGAAGCCAAAGATCAAAGTTGTCATAGTGGCGAACTTTGGGGACTGCGGCAAGGGTCTGGCAGTGGATTATTTCTCTGCCGCCCTGCCCGGCCGCGTTCTGAATGTCCTGTCCAACGGCGGGCCGCAGC
>CACZQU010000476.1 GCA_902783305.1 uncultured Lachnospiraceae bacterium
CTGAAAATAGAGGGCACCGTCGCTTCCATGCGCGATGGCCTGCAGGGACTGCGCTTCAAGCAGACCAGGAGGCTTCAGCCGGCTTACCTTCTGCCAGTTGGTCGCCGATGGACACGATTCCATCTGCAGGAACGGGATTCCCTTCAATGAGCGCATCAGGTCATGGCACATTCCGTTATCCAGCGCGGTTTCGCTGACCTTCCCCTTCATCCAGGCCGGATAGGTATCCCATGAAACCACATCCACCTCTTTTGCCAGTTCAGGAAGATTCAGTCCGTGGAAATAATACATCAGATTAATTGTCGTCGGAAGGGAGCTTCCCTCATGAACCGCCTCCGCTTCCATACGCACAAATTCTCTGGTCTTGGCGGTGACAAAGCGCTTCCAGTCCAGGTTCAGGGCATGCAGCTCCGCTTCTCCGATCGGCGACGGACTCTCCACCTGGTCAAAGCTGTTATAGGTATGACTCCAGAAGGACGTATACCAGCGCCGGTTCAACTCATCGATGGTCTTGTACCTCTCCTTCAGCCAGTTCCGGAAGGCTTCCTGGCAAAGCGGACAATGGCACTCTCCCGACAGTTCATTGGACAGATGCCACAGGATCACTCCCGGGTGGCTGCCAAACCGCAGGGACAATTCCCGGTCGATCTGACGCACCTTTTCCCGGTAAACGGGGGAAGTCAGACAATGATTGTGCCGCCCTCCAAAAAGCATTTTCTGCCGGCTTGAATTCGTCCTGAGGACCTCCGGATAGCGGTCCGCAAGCCACTTTGGTCTTGCTCCGGAGGGCGTAGCCAGTATCGTATAAATCCCGCTGCGGTACAGGCGGTCAATCTGGCTGCCAAGCCAGTCCATCTCATACCTTCCTTCCTCAGGCTCCAGAGCAGACCAGGCAAAAACCCCCAATGTCACCACATTGCATCCGGCCGCCTTGAGCATTTCCACATCCTTTTCCAGAATGTCCGGATGCTCCAGCCACTGATCCGGATTGTAATCTCCTCCGTGAAGGAGTCTGTCTGTCTGAAATCTCATATTTCCTCCTTACGATTGGCTTTGCAGTTACTACTCAGCCCCTGATCACCTGGCTGTTTTTCCGTCCGCGCCTGAAGCGCTTTTCCAGGTGACAGCCTGGCCGGCTTACCTGACCAGATAATCCTCCAGCAGATCACACAGATCATCCGCGGCTCTCGCATGAGCATCCGGACCGGGATGCTCCCGGGAGCCGTATTCCTCGGATGGTGTATCATCCAGAAGGAAAAACTCCACTTTTCTGTCAAGGCTTTCTTTATAATAATGGTTCATCGCCTCACGGAGAATATCCGCCGCCTCGTCTCCCAGCATTCCATATGCCCAGATAATCCGCGCTCCCGGATTGCATTCCCGAAGCTGTCTGAGAAAAGAAACGATTCCGGCTGACAGCTCCTTTCTCATCCGGGTCTGCCTCGCGTTAAAGCCGGCATCCTCAATCGCCATCATGTCATTCGTGCCAAGATTGACAATAATAGCATCGGGCTGCCAGGAAGCAAAGTTCCACTGCTCCTGCGCTCCGTTTCTTCGGCTGCGGTCACCGCCGGCCAGACCGCACACCTTTCCATAGCAGGACGGGATTGCTTCCTCCCGGTTTCCTTCATAAGAAAAAGAAACCCCCCAGCCGCTCTGGGCGATGACCTGATATTCCGCTCCCATCTCTTCCGCGACAAGAAAAGGATAGCTTCCCACCGCGTTAAAGCAGGAGGAATTCCACTCCGTCTGGGATTGCGCACCTCCACAGCCCTCCCCGCAGGTTATACTGTCTCCGATAAACTCGATCCTGTACGGTCTTTTTCTGACCGGATCAAACTCTCCGTCCGTACTCACGGAACGGATCAGAAACAGTTGGGAAGGGTCATTTTTTGTCGTCTGTGGAGGGGTATCCCGGATAATCCGGACATCCTTTGCCTTTTTGGGATCCATTCCCCGAAACAGGCATACCTTTGACCGGCCTTTCGGAAGCATCAGACGCTGGGTCACCGCGTCATCGACCATGATATCGATCCAGATCTCAAAGGTATTGTAGTCCGTCTCTGTCTCAATCCAGGCTTCCGCCGCCCGGATCCTCATTTCCAGAGCCGAACCGGACCAGAAAAGAGCCAGGGGAGAATGGGATTTTCCGGTCCGTCCCCACACCTTATGAGGAATCCTTTCTATTGAATATTCTTTCATTTCCGCGCCTCCTTCCCGCGTCAGTTTTCCGTAAAACCACTTCCCGGACATTTTATCACAATTCCTGTACCAAGGCCACGTCTTTGACTTTCCTTCTCCTTTTCCTTTCACGTTGCCAA
>CACZQU010000477.1 GCA_902783305.1 uncultured Lachnospiraceae bacterium
ATGTTCTTCCGAAGAAGGAAGTCATTGCGATAAAGAAAGAGCAGGAGAAGCTTCAGAAGAACCTTGGCGGTATCAAGGAGATGAAGAGACTTCCGGATGCCATCTTTATCGTTGACCCGAAGAAGGAAAGAATCTGTGTGCAGGAAGCTCATACTCTTGGAATTCCGCTGATCGGAATCTGCGATACCAACTGCGACCCGGAAGAACTGGATTACGTGATCCCGGGCAACGATGACGCTATCCGCGCCGTGAAGCTGATTGTATCCAAGATGGCGGATGCGGCCATTGAGGCAAGCCAGGGCACCAGCACATCCGAGGCTGCTGTTGAAGCGGAGTCCGGAGAGTTTGCGGAAGAGTAATTCATAGATTTTCATATTGGATGCTCCGGTGGAGCGTGTTTGAGAGGAGAGTTTTTAAATGGCAATTACAGCTGCTGAGGTAAAAAAGCTTAGAGAAATGACCGGCGCGGGAATGATGGACTGCAAGAAAGCCCTGACTGCGGCGGAAGGAGTTATGGATGCTGCTATCGAATGGCTTCGCGAGAAGGGTCTTGCAAACGCACAGAAAAAGGCCAGCCGTATCGCGGCAGAGGGTCTTTGCAAAGCGCTGGTATCCGATGACGGCAAGAACGCTGTTGTTGTGGAAGTCAATGCTGAGACCGATTTTGTGGCAAAGAATGAAAAATTCCAGACATTTGTCGGGCAGGTTGCGGATCAGGTACTGAAGACTGCAGCTTCCGGGATTGAAGCTTTTATGGATGAGCCGTGGATTCTTGACCCGTCCAAGACGGTGAAGGAAGCCCTCGCAGGCCAGATTGCCGTAATCGGCGAGAATATGAACATCCGTCGTTTCGAGCAGGTGAAGGAAGACAATGGCTTTATCGCGTCTTATGTTCATATGGGCGGTAAGATTGGTGTTCTTCTGGACGTGCAGACCGATGTTGTCAATGATGAGATTCAGGAGATGGCGAAAAATGTCGCTATGCAGGTAGCGGCAATGAAGCCTCTGTACACCAGCCGTGACGAGATCAGCGCAGACTACATTGCTCATGAGGAAGAGATTCTGCTTGCGCAGATCAAGAATGATCCCAATGAGTCCAGGAAGCCTGAAAAGGTGATCCAGGGGATTGTAAAGGGTCGTGTCAACAAAGAGCTGAAAGAGATCTGCCTGCTGGATCAGGTCTATGTGAAAGCGGAAGACGGAAAGCAGACCGTTGGCGAATATGTCAAATCCGTTGCCAAGGCGAACGGCGCGAATATTACGATCAAGGGCTTTGTCCGCTATGAGACCGGTGAAGGCATCGAGAAAAAGCAGGAGAACTTTGCGGAAGAAGTAGCAAAGCAGATGGCAGCAAAGTAATTTCTTCGGTGAAGTATGCGTAGATAGTGTGAAAGAAAACAAGCGAATGCAAATACCATTCGCTTGTTTTTTTATATACACTTTTTTAGAAGCCTGGCGTGGTAAAGTGGGCATTACGAGTATGAAAAGGAACTGGCTGCCATGCATCGGGCAGATGCCGGCAGGAACTATGGGTTTTTGATGGATAACTG
This sequence comes from uncultured Lachnospiraceae bacterium, assembly GCA_902783305.1. Taxonomy (GTDB): domain Bacteria; phylum Bacillota; class Clostridia; order Lachnospirales; family Lachnospiraceae; genus Blautia_A. Next base: position 1,551 of record CACZQU010000477.1, read on the forward strand.
GATTGGATCCCGGAAACAAAGGAATACTTTCTGCAGTTCATGGATCCGATTCTTCAGAGATCACCAGCACAAGCGTCAAGGATGGTAAGATCATCCACTCGCTGGATGAACTGAATTTTTAAGACTGGAGGAAGAAAATGGCAAAGGTTTTACTGATCAATGGCAGCCCAAAGGCGAATGGCTGCACGGCAACAGCCCTGCAGGAGATGGTTTCCGTTTTTAATGAGGAAGGCATGGAAACAGAAGTGATCCATGTGGGAAACAAAGATATCCGCGGCTGCGTGTCCTGCGGTTTCTGTGGCAGGACAGGAAAATGTACATTTAATGATCTGGTGAATGAGACGGCATCTAAATTTGAAGCTGCTGATGGACTGGTGGTCGGAAGCCCGGTCTATTATGGCTCCCCGAACGGAACGCTCCTTTCTTTCCTGGACAGGCTGTTTTACAGCACGCAGTTCCCCAAACATATGAAGGTTGGCGCGGCAGTGGTCAGCTGCAGGAGGGGAGGAAATACCGCCTCCTTCGATGTGTTGAATAAGTATTTTTCCATAAGTGGTATGCCGATTGCGACGAGTACGTACTGGAACCAGGTACATGGCTTTTCAGCGGTAGATGTGAAAAAAGACCTGGAGGGGCTCCAGACCATGCGGAACCTGGCAAGGGATATGGCATTTCTGATCAGGGCAATCGCAGACGCAAAAGAGAAATACGGTATGCCAAAACAGGAACGGGGCGCTTTTACCAGCTTCCATGACGGGAAATAAGATGGTGATCAGAAAGTGCCTGGGGGGTATAGGAATGATTCTTTTTATAAATGCCTGCGTCCGCAGCGATTCACGGACAAACAAACTGGCAGCCTGCCTTCTGCCAAAGCTGCAAGGAGCCGTGAAAGAGATACGGTTAGCGGAAACAGCTTTCCCATCGGCAGATGAAGGCTTCATCAGGAAGAGGGACTGGCTGCTTTTAGAAGGGCGATACGATGACCCCATGTTTGCTATGGCGAGACAGTTCGCCGAAGCGGAACAGATTGTAGTAGCAGCTCCTTATTGGGATCTGTCTTTCCCTGCATGCTTAAAACAGTATTTTGAGCAGATCAATGTTCCTGGGATTACTTTTGCGTATACAGAGGAGGGATATCCCAAAGGGCTTTGCAATGCGAAAAGATTATTTTATGTCACTACAGCAGGGGGGAATTATGTTCCTGAAGAATACGGATTCGGTTATGTAAAAGCGTTAGCACAGGGGTTTTATGGAATAAATGAAGTGATACAGTTCAAAGCTGCAGGCCTGGACATCGCAGGAGCTGATCCCGGACAAATGATGAAAAAAGCCGTTGAAGACATGGAGGATTGGCTGTTGATCCATCAGGCGCAGATGGAAACATGATATTTCAGAGAATAAGGCGGACTTTATGACAAGGATCCTTATACCCATGGTTGATTGACCGCAGGTTTCCTGAAGAAATGCAAACGTTTCGGCTGGTAATACCCGTTTTTCTGCATCTGATCATATTGGCAATGAACCGTCTGATGTGATACAATTCTTACTTAAACATTGAAGAGGGGAGGACTGAACTCATGGGACGAAAAAAAGATTACATGACAAGCCTCAGCCGTTTTATCAGTCTCATTCTGCGGCATAAGCCGTATGAAATTGGGATTGCAGTAGATGAGCATGGCTGGGCGGATGCAGAAGAGTTAATGGAAGGGATCAACAAAACATCCCGTTACCACATTGACAGGGAGATTCTGGAGCAGATTGTCGCTCAGGACGAGAAGCAGCGATATTCGTTTAGTGACGACGGACGTCTCATCAGGGCAAACCAGGGACATTCCATCCCTGTAGATGTGGAGCTGTCAAAGGAGGAGCCGCCGGAAATCCTGTACCACGGGACTGGTGAGAAATCCGTTTCCGCAATCGAGGCAGAGGGATTGAAGCCGATGAGCAGGCTTTATGTGCATTTATCCAAAGATATGGAAATTGCCCTGAAAGTCGGCAGGAGGCATGGGAAGCCTGTCATATTCAAAGTACTGGCGGGCAGGATGTCAGAAGATGGATTTGCGTTCTATGTTTCAGCGAATGGTGTCTGGCTGACGAAGGCGGTGCCGGTTCAGTATCTTGAGAAAACTGTCTGAAAAGAAAACCGATTTGCACTTTACGGAGAAGGGACACCGGCAGGCGGTTGAGACGGGGAAAAAGAACATGGATGATGGTATTTTCAGGCAGAGGAGAAATGATGCGGATGGAATCCTTCTGGGATGAGAAACTTCATATCAGCACATGCGGGCGGCTGGATTACCAGGAGGACAAAGTGCATTTCCCTTACGAGCCGACACCCTATTGTGTGCTGGAACGGCTGGCAGAAAGCGGGTATATCGGAAAAAACGACATTCTGCTTGACTATGGCTGCGGGAAAGGCAGGGTTCCGGTTTTTCTGTCATACCAGACAGGATGCCATAGCATCGGAATCGAGTACGATAAGGCTCTGGCAGCCCATGCTAAGGACAACCAAAGCCATAGTGGAATGATCACGGTTTCCATAGAGAAGGCTGACGCGGAGAAATATACCATCCCGCCGGATGTGAACAGATGCTATTTTTTCAATCCCTTTGGAGAGCAGATTCTAAGGGGTGTGCTGGACAGGATCTGTACTTCCTGCTATGAGTCCCCGCGGGAAATCCTTCTCTTTTTCTATTATCCGAATGAAGAACATGTTGCCCTGCTGATGACAAAGCCGGAACTCATGTTTGTGGATGAAATTGATTGTTCGGATCTGTTCCAGGGAAATGACAGAAGGGAACGGATCCTGGTGTTTGAGGTTCTCGTGTGAGAAAGGCGGGAAGCCGGGCTGCCAGATCGGATATCGGCCTGTAAGCGGGAATAACCTTTATCCAGGTCTTTGAGTATCCATGTATACCTGCTGCCCTGTGGATTTGTCTACTTGTTGATAAAGTACAGTCCTGCAAGGCATATCATTACGCCAACAATCTTTGTGAGGCTGATTTGTTCATGATACAGAAAGAATCCTGCCAGAAGCAGGCAGACAGCAAGAAAGGAACTGGAGACTACCTGTGCCGTACTGACAGGCCACCCTGCCTTGTAGGCATAGATGAAGCCGACCTCCAGGCCGACGATTACGATACCCAGAACAACGGGAGCCCAGTTCAGATGTTTTATTTCCGCTATGAAGCTGCCCTTCCTGTGAGTGATAAAGAATGCGAAAGCAGAGGCGGATGCTCCGATCAGGTAAGTGATCACAAGGGATGCAAACGGATCCATTTTGTCTGGTACGGATTTTGCGCAGATCTGGTAGACGACATTTGAGATAACAACAAGGCCAATTGGCCAGACGTAAGAAAACATAGCCTTCCTCCTCCAAAATAAAAAAGTCAGGAAACAATAGCCTGACTGTCGGTAGATGCTCACCCATGAAGAAGATGGTACCACATTGGGGAGGGAAAGTCAAAAACAGGGTATATGTTCTTTTATGAACGAAACCGTACGCCTGATGAAAAGGGAGAAATGAAGAACCATGAAGGTTGGGATTGTATGTTGTTCCAACGGCCAGTCTTTGGAACAGAAGGGAAAGATTGACCAGCTTATCAAGGCGCTGTCTGACATGGGATTGGAGCCTGTCCTGGGAAAGCATATCTATCTGGCGGAAGGAACTGCCGTAAGCGGTACACCCCAGGAGCGGGCAGCAGACATGAATGCTTTTCACAAGGATAGATCGATCTCACTGATTTTTGATATCTCTGGCGGTGATGCCGCGAATGAGATCCTTCCGTACCTGGATTATGAGGCTATACGCATGTCACAGGCTATGTTCTGGGGCTACAGCGACCTTACTGCCGTCATCAATGCCATTTATGCCAGGACAGGGAAACCCTCTTTTCTCTATCAGGTGAAAAATCTGATCTGGGAATTTCAGGATATTCAGCGGAAGAGATTCCAGGGATTTATTCACACGACAGGAAATAAAGAAGACGGGCTTTTTGATTATCGGTATGAAATCCTTCAAGGCGGGGAGATGCATGGATTGTCTGCCGGAGGGAATATCCGATGTCTCCTGAAGCTGGCCGGCACACCATACTGGCCTGAGATAAAAGACCATGTACTGGTTCTGGAAGCCTTTGGAGGCGGTGAGGCGCAGGTGCGGACATATTTCAGCCAACTGGAACAGATCGGAGTGTTTTCGCTGGTGCAGGGGATCCTTTTAGGCACTTTCACGAAGCTGGAAGAGGAAAAGGGGAAATACTATGCCTATGAGCTGCTGAAACCGCATATCAGCGATGCCATGGCCGTAGCAAGGACTTCGGAAATTGGTCACGGAATGGATTCCAAAGCCATCGTCATCGGCGGCCGTATTGACCTTGTTTCACATGCTGTGTGAACAGCCTTGGTTTTATTGTATCTGGATATAGTGGTAAGGAAGCAGGTGGGCAGAAGTGAAAAAGCAGCAGATGAATTCACCAAAATCTCTCGTAATGCTGACGGCATCGATGCTGATCTTCGGTTCAATCGGAATCTTCAGACGGCTCATTCCGCTGCCCTCGGCGGTGATCGCCTGTGCCAGGGGAATCGTGGGGGCGCTGTTCATTGCGCTGTTTGTCAAGGCGGGCAGAAGAAAGCTCTTTACCGGCATAGACAGGAAAAGAGTGGTCTGGCTGGCTGTGTCAGGCTGTGTGATGGGGTTCAACTGGATCCTCCTGTTTGAAGCTTACAATTATACCTCCGTCTCCGTGGCAACTCTCTGCTACTATATGCAGCCTACTATTGTTGTTCTGGTTTCTTCTCTGGTTTTCGGCGAAGCGATGACCGGAAAAAAAGGAGCATGCTGTATTACTGCGCTGGCCGGGATGATCCTTGTCTCAGGCGTTGTTGAAGGAGGCAGGGTTGACATGTCTGACCTGCGGGGAATTCTGCTGGGTCTGGGTGCAGCGGTTCTCTATGCAACGGTCGTCCTGATCAATAAGCAGGTTCAGGGCGTAGATGCCTTTGACAAGACGACGATACAGCTTGCGGCTGCAGGGATCGTACTGATTCCCTATCTTGCTGCGGCAAAACAGTTGTCCGGGATAGACTGGACATGGAGAACAGCGCTGCTTATGCTGGTTGTCACCATAATTCACACAGGGTTCTGTTATGTCCTGTATTTTGGCTCCATGGATGGGCTCAGGACGCAGACGGTTGCTTTTTTCAGCTATATTGATCCGGTCACGGCTCTGGTTCTTTCCGCTGTTGTACTGCATGAGAAAATGTCAGCCCTGGGAATCCTTGGGGCATTATTGATATTAGGCTCCGCGCTGGTCTGCGAGTTATAGCGGCGGACCAAAGGAGCCAGTGTACTTTTGGATCCAGATACCCGTTTCTTTGCTTTCATTACAGAGATTTATCAGACAGGGAACAGTTTTCTGATGCGACATCTTTTGTGTCGGTCAGAGAAACGTTCCCTGTTCTTTTTTTACTTGACATTACGCCCAAAAGGTAGTAACATCAAATTAAAGTAATATATAACTAACTCATATTATATATATATGATTCTGATTTCAACAGCCAAACACATGGATTATGACGAAAGGAGGATCACTCAATGCCGATTACCATGGCTCCTGAAAACGAGATTGTTGTCATTACAAGAATTACCGGAAAAGACGAGATCAGACATCATCTGCATGAGCTGGGCCTTGTGGAGGGAGAAGAGATTACCGTCGTATCCAATAACGGAGGTAATGTAATTCTTCAGTCCAAGGGAGTCCGTATTGCATTGGATGAAAAGATGGCTAACCGGATTATGATGTAAATACTGCAGGCTGTCATTTCCAGTCCTGACGGGTGACAATTCACGGTCTACCCCTTCCCCGCGCGTGGCTTTACGGTTAATCCGTGAATAGCAGCCCTGACGGATCAAGCCTGCATGGCAGGAAGAAAAACGTGTCAGACATGAAATCAGGATAATGGCAGATGAAGAGCTGAGCAGTAACAGTAAAGTAAGGGAGGATAGGATCGGATGAAAACACTGAAAGATGTCGAGGTGGGCAGTACCTGCAAGGTCGTCAGGCTTCATGGAGAAGGACCCGTCAAGCGCCGGATCATGGATATGGGCATAACCAGAGGCATCGAGATTCTGGTACGTAAGGTGGCTCCGCTGGGAGATCCCATGGAGCTGAATATCAGAGGCTATGAGCTTTCCCTGCGCAAAGCGGACGCGGAACTGATTGAGGTAGAATGACATAGAGAAGGAAAAGGTAGGCATATGAAGATCAAAATTGCATTGGCAGGAAATCCGAACAGTGGTAAAACGACTCTGTTCAACAGTCTGACCGGGTCGAACCAATATGTAGGAAACTGGCCTGGCGTTACTGTGGAAAAAAAGGAAGGACAGCTGAAGGGATATGATGATGTCATCATCCAGGATCTTCCCGGTATCTATTCCCTTTCTCCATATACCCTGGAGGAGGTGGTTTCCCGTCAGTATCTGGTCACGGAAAAACCGGATGCCATTCTGAATATTGTTGACGGCAGCAATATTGAGCGTAATCTGTATCTGACGACGCAGCTGCTGGATCTGGGTATTCCAACGGTTATTGCCATCAACATGATGGATATCGTCAACAAGAACGGGGATAAGATCGATATCAATGCTCTCTCAAAGGAGCTGGGCTGTCCTGTTCTGGCAATGAGCGCACTGAAGGCCGACGGGATCTCCACTGTCGCGGCGGCTGTAGTGGATGCTGCCCGTAAAGGAACCACAGGGGAGCGTCCTCACGTATTTGAGGGCAGCGTGGAGCATGCCATTGCCCATGTGGAAGAATCGATTGAGAATCTGATCACCGACAGGAAATTCCTCCGCTGGTATGCTATCAAGATCTTTGAACGAGATGAGAAGGTCATGCAGGAGCTTACTCTGAAGGCTGAGGTGGCGGAAGAGATCGAACAGCATATTCAGGACTGTGAGAAAGAAATGGATGACGATGCGGAATCCATCATCACGAATGAAAGGTACAATTACATCGCTAAAATCTGTACAGCTTCCGTTTCGAAAAAAGCTCCTGTTCACTCGCTGACGATCTCCGATAAGATTGACCGTGTCGTGACCAACCGTATCCTGGGTCTGCCGATCTTTGCCGTCATCATGTTCCTGATCTACGCTGTCGCCATGGGCGGCTGGAGTGTTTCCCTGGGAACCAGGGCAACAGATTTTACCAACGATGTGATCTTCGGGGAATGGGTTCCGGGCTTCATCGACAGTCTGCTGGGCTTTCTGCATGTAGCCGAGGGAAGTGTGGTGTACAGCCTGGTGCAGGATGGCATTGTTGCCGGCGTGGGCGCTGTGCTGGGATTTGTCCCTCAGATGCTGGTTCTGTTCCTGCTGTTGTCCATTCTGGAGGATATCGGTTATATGGCCCGTGTCGCCTTTGTCATGGACCGTATTTTCCGCCAGTTCGGACTTTCCGGAAAATCCTTTATCCCGTGCCTCGTTGCTACGGGCTGCGGCATTCCGGGCATCATGGCCTCCCGCACGATCGAACAGGACCGCGACCGGAAGCTTACCGTCATGACGACTACTTTCATGCCCTGCGGCGCGAAACTCCCGATCATCGGTCTGATCGCCGGCGCTATATTCGGAGGTTCGCCGTGGATCGCTGCATCGGCTTATTTCCTCGGTATCGGTTCGATCATTCTTTCCGGTATCATTCTGAAGAAGTTCAAGGCATTCGCCGGTGAACCGGCTCCGTTCGTCATGGAGCTGCCCGCATACCACATTCCGTCTGCCGGAAACGTCCTTCGCGCCACATGGGAGCGCGGATGGTCCTTTATTAAGAGGGCCGGATCCGTCATCCTGATCTCCTCGATCATTATCTGGTTCCTGTCCGGCTTCGGCAGCGTCAACGGGAAATTCGGCATGGTCGACAATCTCTTTGAGGACGAAGCGCTGGTGAACGACGAGTATGTGGCCTCTCTCGCGGAGAAGATGGATATTCCGGAAGAGGACGTCAACCCGATGGATGCGTCCCTTCTTGCGCAGACAGGCAATATTGTCACACCTCTTTTCCGGCCGATCGGCTTCACGAGCTGGAAGCAGACCGTGGCTACCGTGACCGGCCTTGTGGCAAAAGAGCAGGTCGTCGGCACGTTCGGTGTTCTGTACAACTACGACGGTGAGCTCTCCGAAGAGGGCGATGAGATCTGGGACCGTGTGAACAGTGATTTCGACAAGAACGGTCACGGAACAATGGCGGGCTTCGCGTTCATGGTGTTCAATCTTCTGTGCGCCCCCTGCTTCGCTGCGATCGGAGCGATCAAACGGGAAATGAACAACCGCAAATGGACGTGGGCGGCAATCGGCTGGATGACAGCATGGGCTTACCTCCTTGCCCTGATCGTCTACAATGTTTTCGGTCTGTTTGGCGGCGTCGGATTCGGTATCTGGACGGTACTCGGAATTGTTGCTCTGGCAGCGATCATATACGGTCTCGTCCGCAAGGGATACGTGCCGGATGAATCCGTGAAATCCCTGACTTCTGTTGACGCAGCAAAGGCTTCCTGATTCATACAACCTTTCAGCCGGACCGCGAAAGCGGTCCGGCCTACCTTCGGAGGTGACTGCAATGCCGGCCTTTCTCGGACATATCATAGCGATTGCGCTGCTTGCCGTCCCCGTGTTTTTTGCGGGACGGTACTGCTGGAGAGATCTCCGGGGCGCGCTGAAAAATGAGGGCTGCGGAGACTGCGGAGGAAACTGC
>CACZQU010000478.1 GCA_902783305.1 uncultured Lachnospiraceae bacterium
ATCGGCTGCGCCGGCGGCGGTTCCAATCTGGGCGGTCTGATCTCTGCGTTCATGGGAGAGAAGCTTCGCGGTGAAGCGGATTATCAGATCATCGCGGTCGAGCCGGCTTCCTGCCCGAGCTTTACCAGAGGAAAATATGTCTATGATTTCTGCGATACCGGCAAGGTATGCCCGATGGCGAAGATGTACACCCTGGGGCATGGCTTTATTCCTTCGGCAAATCACGCGGGAGGCCTTCGCTATCATGGCATGAGCCCCGTTCTGTCTCAGCTCTATGCTGACGGCCTCATGGAAGCCCGCGCGGTAGAGCAGACAAGTGTCTTTGAGGCGGCTGTACAGTTTGCCCGGGTAGAGGGAATCCTCCCCGCTCCCGAATCCAGCCATGCGATCCGGGCGGCCATCGACGAGGCTCTCAAGTGCAAGGAGACCGGCGAGGAAAAGACCATTATCTTTGGCCTGACGGGTACGGGATATTTCGACCTGAAGGCTTATGAAGCCTATAACAACGGCACACTGACCGACTATATTCCCACAGATGGAGACCTGGAAAAAGGCTTTGCGGGGATCCCGAAGATTGATATCTGAATCGGCAGCGGCCTTCCTGCCGCAGGCTGCTGCCTTCCATCGTGAGGAAGCGTCAGCATTTCTGTTTTCAGGAACAGAAAAAGGGACGGAGAGAAAGATTCTGCGATCTTTTTCTCCATCCCTTTTTCGTTTCCGGTGAGTCATGGATGAGACAGTGAGAACTGTCCCCATGACTTACCGTCGGTTCTTTTACCTCGCGAGAAGAGCGGCGCCCAGGGCTCCTGCCAGGTCCGGCTGCGTGTCTACAAGGATTCTGGTCTCCAGTTCTCTCTCGATTTCTTTCTTTACGCCGGTGTTCCGGGCGACCCCTCCGGTCATGACATACGGCCCGGTGCCGCCGGCCCGGCGCGCCATGGAGCAGGTCCTGGCGGCGACAGCCTTGTTCAGGGCATGGATGATGTCGTCGATCTCATGATTCCGGGCAATCAGAGAAACCACCTCTGATTCCGCAAACACCGTGCAGACGGAGGAAATGGCAAGATCCTTTTTCCAGGAAATTCCCCTCAGGGCCATATCCGAAAGGCTCATTTCCAGCGTATGCGCCATCATTTCCAGAAAACGCCCGGTTCCGGCGGCGCATTTGTCGTTCATGATGAAATTGACGACGCTGCCGGCTTCGTCCAGGCAGATGACCTTGCTGTCCTGTCCTCCGATGTCGATGATCGTACGGACCTGGGGATGCAGAAAATGTGCGCCCGCCGCGTGGCAGGTGATCTCCGTCCGGGTCTCATCGGCGAAGGAAATGTATTCCCTCCCGTAACCGGTCGCCAGGATCCGTACGGCCTGCTGACCGGGACTAAGCTTTCCGGTGACCTCCTTCAGAGCTTTTTCGGCCGCGTCACAGGCTTTGGCGCCCGTACGCAGGATTGCCCAGGCCAGCATATGGCCGGACTCGTCAACGGCAACGGCATTGGTGGTCGTGGATCCGCTGTCAATCCCGATATACACGGGAGAGGGATGATGTCCGGCTGAGCTTTCCCGAGGCCGGACCGATGCAGTTATGTTTTTTGAATGATTCATATGGAAAACTTCTTTCCTGCCGGAGGAGTCAAGCTCTTCCCGGAAGGCTTCGATCCTGGTGGACAGCTGGCCGCTGCCCGGCAATGTGTAGTCCGATTCGAGCTTGAGCATGGGCAGCCTGGTCTGCCGGCGGATCGCCGCATATTCAAAGGAATAATAGTCGCAGAAACGTACCGTATGATAAATCATCCCCTTTAGCCCCTTGCCTTCCATGCTCCTTAGAAGGTGATCCCGGTCTTGAGTGTCACTCATCCGGGTACAGGGGATCTGCAGCAAAAGTGCTCTGGCATAAGCCTTCAGCAGCTCTTTGCCGGAAAGCTCCCGGGCGTTTTTCGGGGGCGGCGGAAGGGAACGGAGTCCTCCGCAGGTCAGATCGGCCACCCGCCAGGGGAGGCTGGATTCCAGGAAGGCGAGAAGACGGTTTCCTGCCCTGGCACCCATACACGCCAGATACTGACCGCCTGAATCCTGAAAATGCTTCCAGGAGTCGGAAGCTGCGGTCCAGGCTGTCACAAGCCGCTCTGCGTCAAAACCATCCCCGCCTTTTTCTTCTGCGAAATTCACAGCCAGCTTTTCCAGTTCTGCTGCGTATCGTAGAACAGCCTCTTCTTTGGACTGATGAGGAAGATCCAGAATGGTGATTCTCCGGGAAAGGTTCTCGTCTGCCGCCATTGTGTCGCAGACTCTGCGGATGCTGTCACAGCAGCTGGTTATGACCAGACGGCGGGGGGAAGAGCATCCGCCGCAATCCCTGCAGCTGTGTTCCGGCTCTGAGAGCAACGCAAGAAGCAGCTTGGCATGGGAGCAGATGCTGCTGTGAATCAGAATATCCGACCGGGAGAAATCCGGTGCCTCGTCGTTTGGACACTCCGTTTCTTCC
>CACZQU010000479.1 GCA_902783305.1 uncultured Lachnospiraceae bacterium
GGAGTCATCGAAAAAGTTTATTTAATATGGAGGTAATGGATCATGCTGAAAGGAATTCCCGAAATTCTTTCTCCTCAGCTTCTGAAGGTTCTTTGTGAGATGGGGCACAGCGATACCATTGTCATCGCCGATGGTAATTTCCCGGTAGAGTCCATGGGCAGGGACGCGGTCATCGTCCGCGCTGACGGTCATGGTGTCCCGGAGCTGCTTGACGCAATCCTGGGGCTTTTCCCGCTGGACACCTACATCGAAAGCCCGGTTAAGCTCATGGAAGTCATGAAAAACGACCCCACTCCCACACCGGCAATCTGGGCGGACTATGAGGCTATTGTGACAAAGCATGATGAACGCGGAAAAGCCTGCATAGGCCTGGTCGAGAGGTTTGCATTTTACGAACAGGCAAAAAAAGCTTACTGCATCATCGCCACCGGTGAAAAAGCCGTCTATGCCAATGTCCTTCTGCAAAAGGGCGTCGTAAAAAACTAAAGCCTCCGGCAGACATTGGAGAAAACGGAAATGATGAAATCAGATCCCGCCTGGGCCGGGTATTACCGGGAGACGGAGCCTTCCCGGCGCAGACAGCTCCTTTATCAGCTTGTGGAGCAGGCACCGGATGACAGCGCAAATCCGCTCCGGATCAGGCTCTTTGAGCTAAGGCATACCGATCCGCAAAACCCGGATCATGAAATCGACCGGATACTATGGCAGTGCGTCAGCTTTATCCAGGTCTGTGCTTCCGCTCGGTTTTTCAGAAACAGAGCCAGAAAGGATGTGGAAGCCTCTCTCTCCGCCATCGGCTATGACGAAATGTCCGGATACTCAGATCCGGGAGAGAGAGCTATGTACTGGGAAATCCGCAACGGAGCCAGACGCTATTTCAAAACCTGTTCTGACAGTGGTTATCACCGGGCGCTCTTCGGTCTCGTGAGTTCAAGTGACTATGACCGCTTCCGCCAGATGAAAAAGGATGTCCGGGAGATGACCGTCGTCTTATCCGAAAGGCTACGGTACTTCGACCGCCTGCGGATCTGGAACCAGGCTGTGATCGATGAATACGGTCTGGCCGATCCCCAGGGCGCCGCAGAACTCCGGAAGGAGATTCCTTTCGTATGAAGGACATGTTACATTCACGGCCACTCCACAACATTCGGAATTCCCGCCCTTCGGGCTCTACTGGCGCTTCGCGCCTGAATTCCTCATGTTGTGGAGTGACAGCTTTCGCTGCCAATCCGGGTATGAGACCGTATTCTTACGTGCAGGCACGACAAATCCGGTCTCATACCCGGACTGGCCGTGAATAGTAACTAGGGCATCGCAAAATCCACAAGTTCGTATTTACAAATCCCCTGTATTGTACTATAATATTCCCCAGTGAAACGTTTCGTCTTTTACTTGCTTTTGACAGGTTCAACAATTTATCCAGCGATGCTGCTGCGATGAAACAGGTCAAACGGCAATCTCGAAACTGAGGAGGAAAGAAATTGGAAAAATTCAAACAAAATCCAGTCATCAAAAAGCTCGGTTTTAACAGAATCATTCTCTTTCTGATTCTGCTCTTAATGTATGCCTTCTTTTCTCGCGTAGTCAAAGGCTTTGCCAGCATGGATCGTATCCTGAGCATCCTGAACTACGTCTACTTCCTGGGCTTTCTGGCTTTGGGCGTCACGTTCGTCATTGCCACCGGAGGCATCGACTTTTCCATCGGACCGGTCATGTTCTGCTGCGCGCTGATCTCCGGTTATACCCTGAATACGTATGGGGTTCCGGTTGCACTATGTCTGGTTCTCAGCATCCTGATCGGTACCTGCTTCGGAATATTCAACGGCTATCTGGTAGCCTTCGTCGGAGTGCCTCCCTTCATCGTATCCATGGCTTCGATGAATATCGCCAAGGGTCTGGCTTCGGTTTATACCAAGACACAGTCGGTCAGCTGGCCGCAGGCGGCAGACGAAGCCGGTCGCGGATGGTTCCGCAATCTGGTCAAATTCAACGGGATCCCAACCGGAATCATTATCTTCGCCATTGCTGTCGTGATCCTTTTCATTGTCATGCATAACACAAAAACCGGCCGTTACATCCTGTGTCTGGGAAGCAACAAGGAAGCCGTACGGCTCTCCGGCGTCAATGTGCGCAAATACCAGATGCTTGCTTATGTCATCTGCGGTCTCCTGGTCGGCATCGCGGCAATCTTTTTTGTCGGCGCCTACACCACGGTTCAGCCTGGTCTTGGCGACACCTACAACAACGAAGCAATCGCTTCCTGCGTCATGGGCGGTACTTCCATGGCCGGCGGGCTGGCCTCCATCGGCGGAACCGTCATCGGCGTTTTCGTCATCTCCCTTCTTCAGGAGGGAATCATGGCGCTGCGCATGACCAAGGAGGTTCAGATGATCATCACCGGTCTGATCGTTATCATCTTTGTCTACGCGGACGTTTCCGCAAGACGCAGAAAGAACTGATGGAAAGGAGAAGGAGATTATGGGCGAAGTAATTCTGACAATGAAAGGCATCGATAAATCCTTCCCCGGTGTGCACGCCCTGGATCATGTGGACCTGGAGCTGGAGAGGGGAGAGGTTCACGCTCTGATGGGCGAGAACGGTGCCGGAAAATCCA
>CACZQU010000480.1 GCA_902783305.1 uncultured Lachnospiraceae bacterium
CAGCAGGACTTTGCCCTGATACTTTGACAGGCTCACATCGTTACCCTGTCTGTCTTTCACTGTGAAATCATAAACTTTCTTCATGGTACTGCTCCTTTCGATTATAATAGGTTATTGTCCGTCAGGTTCCGATATTGCTCTGATCGCAGCTCCGCAATGCGGACAGGAATAGTGAATTCCATGCACATACTCCGCCGCAATACTCGCACTGATCCTCATGGGGATCTTCGCTGTCAGTGGTACATCTGAAAGAGGAAAGGCGAGGATCATTTTTATCGTTTTTCGTTAACGCTTTGAACAGCTGAAAAACCCCCACGAACCCAAAGGCCAGAAAAATGACCAAGGGCAGCATTTTTTCCCTGTTAAAGGATATTTTTCGATGTCCCTGGATATATCTCCGCAAAATCAGATTGATTATATATCTGACCGGTTTTTGTGTCAATCAAAATGATGAAATGTTGTGGAGACCATGAATAGTCACCAGGGAAGACTTGTGATAATATCCATGGCGATCTCGAATGGTATCTCTCTCTGCTTTATGCTATAATAGCAAAGAATATAACTGTCAGAAAAGAAGGCCTATATCTTTGCGGCATCCGGTGGAAGAGGTATAGGAAAGACAGCAGGAAAGCCGGAATCATTCATGAAAGGGCGCAAGAATAGCTGATGAAAGCGTGTCAGTAGTGTTTGCGAACTGACGGGCTGGTTGAAGTGATAAATGCTCTTTATCTGGAGGACTATTTGATATGATAATTGATCTGGTACGAAAAAACAGAAGCTATCGTGGTTATGATCACAGCAGGAAGGTGACAGAAGAGGAACTCAGATCATTCGTTGAAGCTGCACGCCTGTGCCCATCGAGTGTGAACGTCCAGCCGCTGAAATATTTCCTGGCCTGGGAGGAGCCGGTTGTAGGGATGATTCAGGCAGAAACCAGATGGGCGAAAGGCCTGCCTGCACTGACGCTTCCTCATCCAGGAAAGGAGCCGGCCGCCTTTATCGTCATCTGCCAGGATACGGATATTGATCCGAACCTTTCCCGGTTTCAGAAAGATGTAGGAATTGTTGCTCAGACAATGCTGCTTGCGGCGGTGGAGACCGGCCTTGGCGGCTGCATGATTGGTAACTTCAATGCCGGTAGTGTTCATGATGTATTAGAACTGGATGAAAACATAAAGCCGCTGCTGATTGTAGCATTCGGCAAGCCGGATGAAGAGGTTATTCTGACGGACGTGGTTGACGGAAAGACCGGCTATTACCGGGATGAGAACGACAGGCATTACGTTCCTAAGAGGGCAGTCGAAGATATGATTATCAGGTGAGTTACGAAAAGAGGTTTGAGCATGAAGTTTTTTCATCTTGCCGATCTGCATCTTGGAAAGCGGGTCAACGGTTTTCCGATGCTTGAAGATCAGAGATATATCCTGAAACAGATCATTGCACTGGCAGATGCAGATCATCCTGATGCCGTTATCATTGCGGGCGATGTGTATGACAAAGCGATTCCTTCCGTGGAAGCAGTAAATCTGATGGATGATTTTCTGGTGGAGCTTGTAAAAAGAAACCTGGAGATTTTCATCATCAGCGGCAACCATGATTCTGCGGAGCGAATATCCTATGGGGGTCGTGTCATGGAGCAGAGCGGTATCCATATCTCTCCCAGGATTATTGGCTCCGGGAGGAGAGCTTCCGGGACTGAGGATTCTGACGAGCCGAGTCTGCCGGAACCGGATGGGACAGATGTAAACCAGGAGGATAAGCCTGCTGTAAGTCCGGTTTGTCTGGAGGATGAGTACGGGCCGCTCTATATCTATCTGATTCCCTATATCCATCCTTCGGTAGTCAGGGAGGCGTATCAGGAGGAAAAGGTTACGGATTGGACGAAGGCAATGGAGATTCTGATCCGGAACGCACACGTTGATCCCATGGCGAGGAATATTGCCGTCGCCCATCAGTATGTTACAGCTTCCGGAGTCAGACCGGAGGAATGCGACTCGGAGCAGAAGCACATCGGCGGCCTTGATAACGTGGAATATACGGTTTTTGATTCATTCGATTACGTCGCTCTCGGACATCTCCACGGACCGCAGCGAATCGGAAGAGATACTGTCCGATATGCCGGCTCACCCCTTAAGTACTCCTTCTCTGAGGAAAAACACAAAAAGAGTGTGACTCTTGTGGAAATCAAGGAAAAAGGGTGCGTGGAATACAGACAGCTTCCCCTTGTTGCTGCCCGCGATTTTAAAACCTTGCGGGGAACGTTCAATGAGATGATGTCACCAGCATTTACTGCTTCTCTCTCGGCAGAGGACTATTACAGAATCATCCTGACAGATGAGCAGGATATCGATCAGGCAATGGCAAGGCTGCGCAAATACTTTTACAAAAATCTCATGGATCTCGATTATGACAATACCAGAACCCGGACGCAGTCTGAGATCAATACCGGAGAGGAAACGCTTGAAAAGGAGCCGATTGAAATTCTGCAGGAACTGTTCTTCAGGCAGAATGGCATATCGATGAATGAATATCAGACGCAGATTGCAGCCAGGCTCATCGAGGAAATATGGGGAGCAGAATTGTAACATCCTTTTGGTCATTATGCACAAAGACAGGAGATTATTCCGGAATGAGACCAGTTCGATTGGAAATGTCTGCCTTCGGACCCTATGCGGGCAGAGAAGTAATAGATTTTGAGAAACTTGGGACAGAGGGTCTGTATCTGATCACCGGGGATACCGGAGCTGGTAAGACAACAGTGTTTGATGCTATCCGCTTTGCCCTGTACGGTGTCGCCAGCGGTGAGAACAGGGAAAAATCCATGCTGCGTTCACAGTATGCATTGCCGGAAACGGAGACCTATGTCCGACTCGAGTTTGTGTGTAACGGCAAATTCTATACCGTCACACGAAACCCCGAGTATATGCTGAAAAAAGAAAGCGGCAGGTTGACCAAAAAGCTCCCCGATGCTGAGCTGAAATATCCTGACGGCACTTTAAAGAAAAAAGAGCGTGAAGTGACAAAAAATATAGAGGAGCTGCTGGGAATCGACAAGGATCAGTTTGCCCGGATCTCCATGATCGCCCAGGGGGATTTTCTTAAGCTTCTTCTGGCCGAGACCAGGGACAGGAAGAATATTCTCAGTAAGATTTTTCACACAGGCAACTATCAGAAGCTTGAAGAGCGCCTTAAAGAGGAAGAGGGAAAAGCATGGAAAGAATATGATCATCTTCGTCAGAAGTGCCTTTCTGATATCGAAAATGTCGACCCTTCCTGTGACAGAGAGATCGAGGCTGTCTGGCAGGAAGAGGTTCTGCGGGAAAAGAAGACGGCAGAAGAGACACAGGCTCTTATCCATAGTCTGATCGATAAAGACCGTGAGGCTTTACACGAAGCTAATGATCAGGATGTCAAGATGACTGCAGAGCGGGACAGGCTGAACAAAAGGATTGAGGCCGCGGACCAGGTAGAGAAAAAAAAGACGGAGGAGAGAAAACTGTCTGAATCTCTCGAGGAGGAAAAAAAGAAGAAGACGATATGTGAAAAGAATCTGAGTCATGCAGAAGAGAGGAAGGATGAGTCACGCCGTCTTCAGGACAGGGCTGCCGTGGAAGAAAGCCTGCTGGCAGAGTATGACCATCTGGAGAAGGAAAAGAAGCTTCTGGAGGAAGCAGCCGCGGAACAGGAAAGCACGGAGAGGACACTGAATGAGAAGAAGACCAGAACAAAGAATCTTGAAGACAGCCTGGTAAAGAAAAAGGAAGAGCTTGATTCCCTTGGTACGATCGGGGAGCAGCTGGTCAGAGCCAGGGCTCAGAGAAATGTCATTGAAGAGCGCCTGGAAAGAACGAAAGATCTGCTTTTAAAGATCAAAGACGTCACTGACAGTGATCGGGACTGGCAGGACAAGCGGGAAGATGAAAAGAAGAAGAAAGACGAGATTGACCGCTTCAGTGAGCAGACAGAACAGCTTCGACAGGAATTCACGGCTCTTGCAGATGTCGGGCTGCGCCTCAGTGAACAGAAGCATGCACTCGAGGAAGCCGGGAACCGCGAGAAAGCCCTGGTGAACCTTCAGACAGCTCTGCACAGGCAAAAGGAGCTGGAGAAGGAGGCAAAGAAGCTTCAGGATGAGGTGGAGGATCTGGATGAGAAGCTCCGGGAAAAGAAGACTTCTGTCAGGCTTCTGAGAGAGAATATTGACGCCCGCAGAAATGCGGATGCTGCCCTTGAGGCGGCAAAGAATGATATTGTGCGCATTTCTGAACGAGCAGCCGTGCTGAAGGACCTGAAGAACAAGGAGAGGATGGTGGAGACAGAATGCCAGACTCTTGCCCGTCTCAGCGAGGCAAGGCAGCAGGCAAATGCAGCAGCTGCCTGGTCAGCAGACAAATGGAACAGTCTTCTCCAAAGGTTTCTGGCGGGACAGGCGGGAATTCTTGCCGAAAAACAGTTGAAGCCCGGCGAACCTTGTCCTGTCTGTGGCTCCATTCATCATCCTGCGCCTCGTAAGCCCGAAGATGACGTGCCTACCCAGGAAGAGGTTGATCAGGCAGCCGCAGTCAAGGATCAGGATCTCAATACCTACACGAAGGCAAACCAGGCCTGGGGGGAACAGGGGGCAAAAGTTGAAGCCCTGAAAAATCAGATCGAACAGGACA